>DUEF01000170.1 GCA_011176555.1 Caldilineae bacterium | reverse complement strand
TTGAGGCGGCGATGCTATTCATCAATTTGGCGGGAGGAGCCTTCCAGATTTTCGCCTTTGCGGGGATGCACCCCCCCAGCACCTCCACCGCCATTTCCTCTGAAACCATCGGCGTGGCCTGGAGTGAACCCCAAACCGTGCCCGGAAGTGAAGATGCGCTGCCGGATCCGCCGAGTTTGGCCGCAAGCCCCGACGGACGCCTGGCCCTGGCCTGGGCGCAGCAAGACGACGGCGGCAGCGAGGTGCTGTTGAGTTTCGCCTCGATGAACGAATTCGGACAGCCGCTCTGGGAGCAGCCGTTGTCGCTCACCAGCCCCGATACGTCCGCCAGCAGGCCCCAGGTCGCGGCCGACAGCCGGGGGAATTGGCATGTCGTTTGGGAAGAAGCGGAGGCGGGAGGGTCGCCCGCGCGCATTATGCACACGCGCTGCACGGGAGACGCTTGCACCCCACCTGTTTCGCTCTCATCCCCAGCGCCCGCCTGCGCCCCAACCGCTTCCAACCCGGCCGCGCCCGCTATCGCCATAGATGGGACGGATGGCGTCATGGTCGTGTGGCAAGTGGAAAATGGCCCCATGCTGTTTTCGACCTGGCCCGCAGAGACGCCGCCCCCGGCATCGCCCGCCTGCCTCCCCTTCGATGGCTCCCGGCCCCAATTGACGACTGCGGGGGACGGGGCGTTCGCATTGGCCTACCAGGCTTCCGACGGCGTCGCTCTGACCCGCTATGAGAGCAATGGATGGCTCCCGGCGCAGATCTTACAGGAAGCGGGCCATGACCCCACGCTGTTTAGCGACCGGGCGGGCGTCATCCATACTGCCTGGTGTGGCGATGATGGCCGGGTGCACTACCGGCGCGCGGGTTCAGATGCGACCGAAATGATCGACGCTCCGGGCTGCTCGGGCAGGCCCGCTCTGAGCGAGGACAGTCACGCTCGGGTGCATATCGCCTGGCGCGGAGACCAAGTGGCCAACAACTTCGGGATCATCGCTCCCGGCAGTTTCCTCTACGACAGCGTGCGGCGGGATGACGGCTGGAGCCCGGCCTACATCGTGGCCCCGACGCAGGAACTCTTCTCTCCCGCCATGATTCTGGGCCCGACCAACGCCATGCACATGGCCTGGGCCGATGGCGACAGACTGGTGCATCAATCCTCCCAGCCCCACTACGCCTGCCCCGACAGCACCGGCTCCACCTACGGCGACGCCATCTTGGGCGTACTCACCAGTGGCGTCTACCGTCCCGCTGACGCATTCATTCCCTTTTGCCAGAACTACTACAGGGGGCTGCTGTATCTGCCGGATCCGGTTCCGGTCTTTACGCAAAAAAAAGCCACCGAATACGGCGGGTTCGACGACATATCCGATGAAATACGGCAGGCCCGATACGAGGTGCTGTTCACCAACATGGAGAGGATGGCGGACGTGAATGAGGACAGCCCTGGCTTCGTCTTCGCCCAGGCTGTCACCGCGCTCTACAACAATCTCAAAGCCCACCCCGAGCGATACCCTCGCGGGGTCACCGTGCGCATCCTGCTGGGCAATTATCCCGAAGTGTCCACTTTCTCCTGGGGCGAACAGATCTGGAACGTGATGGACGTACTCCAGAAGGCGGGATTGCCCGAGTTGGAGAACCCCCAACTGGGTTGGAAAGTGGAACTGGCGAACTTCGATGGCCAGAATCCCCACAGCCACGCCAAATTTACCGTGATCGACGGTCGCATGGTCACCGCTGCCGGCTTCAATTACAGCTATCTCCATCTGGACAAGGACAACCCTTCCGGTCTGGGCATTTCGTTGGTCGATTTCGGCATGGCCTTTCAGGGGCCGGTGGCTCAGGATGCGGTGGCCGATTTCGATGATCTGTGGAGCGGAACGGAGAAGGTCGTCTGTCCCGGCATGGAGCCTCCTCGCGGCGATTGGACCAGATATTGCACCTTCGAGCCGGTGGATACGAATCACGCGCCCGAAACGCTGCTCTATCGGCCCACCCAGCAGGACGATGTGGCCTTTTCTCTGCTGCGCACTTACAACCGGCCGGAAAGCGACCGGGCCCTGGAGGCGTTGCTCCGCTCGGCTCAGGACACCATCGACATCTTCGAGGTCAATTTCTCGCTAAAAATATATTGCTCGCTGGGCTTCGTCATGGATGATTTCTGCTCCATGGATGATTCACTGCCCTGGATGAAGGCCCTGGTGGATGTGATGGACAAGAACGGCGTGCGCATTCGCGTGCTGGTCACCGATGTGAACATGAACGGCATCGAGAACAGCGTGGCCATTCAGGTGATGAAAGAGGAGTTGGCCCGTCGCGGTCTCAGCGATCAGGCGGAATTCCGTTACTACAGCGGGCGTATGCACACAAAGGCCTTCCTGGTGGATGACCAGTTCCTCTCCGTCGGCAGCCAGAATTTTCATTACAGCGCCTGGGGCGATGGCAGCGGCCTGGTGGAGTACAACATCGCCACCGATTCGCCCGACGCCATCGCTGAGTTCCAGCGCGCTTTCGGGTATTACTGGGAGCGAGGCAAACCCGTGACACCTAAAGAAGTTCGTTCAGAATAAATGATGGACAGGAATCGACAGGCGTCGGGGCTTTCGCGGCGTCAGTTCCTTAAATACGGCGGTGCGGCCCTGGCCGCGAGTGTGGTCGGTACGACGGGCTATCTGGCCTTGAGCAACGAATCGGGCGAAATCAGCGTCGAGCGCATCCTCATCCCGATCAGACGCCTGCCGCCCGCGCTCGAGGGCTTCACCATCGCCCAGCTCAGCGACATCCACCTGCTGCCTTACACCCGACCAGCGTTCGTGGCCAAGGCCGTCGCTGTCGCCAACAGCCTGAACCCCGACCTGACCGTGCTCACGGGCGATTATGTGTGGCGGGAAAGCGAGGCGATGTTCGAATTGGCGCCGCTCATCGCCGCGCTCAACGCTCGTTACGGCGTTTACGGCATTTTGGGGAACCACGACTACTGGCTGGACGTGGATCTGGTCAAAGCCGGATTCCGGGAAGCCCGCATTCCCTTGCTGATCAACGAGCACATCCCCATCACCTTGGGCGGGAGCACGCTGGTGTTGGCGGGCCTGGATGATGGTTGGGCCGGGCGACCTGATCTGGATACGACTCTGGCCGGCGCTCCCGCGGACGCTCCCGTCGTCCTGCTCCTCCACGAGCCCGATCTGGCTGATGTTTACGGTCCCGACGGACGCAGCGTCCTGCAACTGGCGGGTCATTCGCACGGCGGGCAGGTGCGCTTGCCAGGCTCCGGCGCGCTCGTGCTCCCCTATCTCGGCCAAAAGTACGATTTCGGGCTATATCGAGTCAACGATATGTGGCTTTACACCAACCGGGGGCTGGGCAACATCAGCGTGCCCTTACGACTCAACTGCACGCCAGAGGTGACGTTGTTTACGTTGGTGCGGGTGTAGTGGTATTGGATATTGGGTAGTTGGTATTCGCAGATCAGCGGGAGGGGAAAGAAATACCCAATATCCAGTATCTAATATCGCTATCTTCCCCACTTCACCAGAAACGCCAAAACGTTTATACTAGGGACGCACCCCTCTCATCCCCAAACATGGAGGTTTTTCAAATGACAAACGATAACCTGAATTTTCTCGATAACAGGACCGGGAAATCCTACGGCCTTCCCATCACCGATGGCACGATCCGGGCCCTTGACTTGCGGCAGATCAAGGCCGCTGACGATGATTTTGGTCTCATGGCCTATGATCCGTCGTTTCTGAACACGGCATCCTGCCGCAGCAGCATCACCTACATCGATGGCGCTAAAGGCATTTTGCGCTATCGCGGTTACCCCATCGAACAACTCGCCGAGCAAGCGTCTTTTCTGGAAGTGGCCTATCTGCTGCTTTATGGCGAACTGCCCACGCAACAGCAGCTCGACCAGTGGGAAAGTGATATCAAAGGCGAGATCTTGGTGCATGAGAATATCCGCCGTTTTCTGGAGGGATTTCGCCATGACGCGCACCCCATGGGTACGTTGGTGGGCACGATTGCCGCTCTGTCCACCTTTTACCCCGAAGCATGCCGGGTCACCGATCCGGCCTCGATCGAGTTGCAGACGCGGCGGCTGGTGGCGAAGTTGCCCACGCTGGCTGCATTCGCTTACCGGCATTTCATGGGATTCCCGGTGGTGTATCCCGACGCCAGCTTGAGTTACACCGGCAACTTCCTGAATATGATGTTCAAGATGACCGAGTTGCAATACGAGCCCAACCCGGTGCTGGAGCAAGCGCTGAATGTGCTGTTCATTCTCCATGCTGATCACGAACAGAACTGCTCGACCAGCACCATGCGCGTGGTGGGCAGTTCTCTTGTCGACCCGTATGCCGCGGTTGCGGCGGCCGCGTCCGCCCTGTTCGGGCCGCGACATGGCGGAGCCAACGAGGCGGTGTTGCGTATGCTCAACGAGATCGGCGATGTCTCCAACATCCCCGCTTTTATGGATAGCGTGCGCCGCGGCGAACGCAGGCTGATGGGCTTCGGACATCGCGTGTACAAAAACTATGACCCCCGCGCTCGCATCATCAAGCAGGTGGCCCATGATGTTTTCGAGGTGACGGGTCGCAATCCGCTGCTCGATATTGCCATCGAACTGGAGCAGATTGCCCTGAACGAACCGTATTTCATCGAGCGCAAGTTGTATCCCAATGTCGATTTCTACAGCGGCGTGATTTACCAGGCGCTGAATTTGCCCACGAATATGTTTACGGTGATGTTCGCCATCCCCCGCACGGTGGGCTGGCTGGCGCAGTGGCGGGAGAAGCTCAATGATCCGGAGCAAAGGATCGCCAGACCGCGTCAGATCTATATCGGCGCGGCGCAGCGAGATTACGTTCCCCTCGCCGAAAGGTCGGGCTCAGCGCCAGAAGCCAGAGGGCAAAGTGATTGTGGGGAACCAGGCAGTCTCGCGATTACCGATGGTCGCACTGGCAGGGGTTATGAGATTCCTATTGCCGAGGGCGCGATTCGTAGCATCGATTTGCGGCAGATCAAGGTCGATGACGACGATTTCGGGATTATGAGCTACGATCCTTCGTTCTACAACACCGCTTCTTGCCGCAGCGCTATCACGCACATCGATGGTGATGCAGGCGTATTGCTCTACCGCGGTTACCCCATCGAGCAGCTCGTGGAGCATTCCACCTTCTTGGAGACGGCTTACCTGTTGCTGTATGGCGAATTGCCCACGCAAGCGCAGCTTGAGCAGTGGTTGTGGGATGTCAATCATCACACGTTGGTCAATGAGAGCATCCGCCATTTTTTGGATGGTTTTCGTTATGACGCGCATCCGGTCGGCGTGCTGATCGGCACGATCTCCGCCCTCTCGACGTTTTATCCTGACGCTCGCAATGTGGAAGACCCCGCCTCGGTGGAGTTGCAGACGCGGCGGCTGGTGGCGAAGATGCCGACGCTGGCGGCGTTCGCTTACCGTCATTCTGTGGGGTTGCCCTACGCTTACCCCGACGACACGCTCAGTTACACCGGCGATTTCCTGAACATGATGTTCAAGATGACGGAATTGCGCTACGAACCGAATCCGGTCTGGGAAAGGGCGCTGAATAAGCTGTTCATCTTGCAGGCGGATCACGGTCAGGCGACCTCAGCCACCACGATGCGCATGGTGGGCAGTTCGTTGGCCGATCCTTTCGTGAGCGTGGCTGCATCTCTGGCCTCGCTGCATGGCCCGCGGCATGGCGGCGCGGCGGAGGAAGCGCTGGGCATTTTCGCCGAAATTGGCGATGTGAAAAATGTGCCGCAATACATCGAGCGCGTCAAGCGTGGCGATGAGTTGTTGATGGGCTTCGGACACCGGGTGTACAAGAGTTACGATCCGCGCGCCAGGGCCATCAAACAGATGGCGCACGAGGTTTTTGCCGAGGCCGGAGCGAGCCGTTTGCTCGATATCGCTCTGGAGTTGGAACGAGTGGCGCTGGAGGATGATTACTTCATCGAGCGTAAACTCTATCCCAACGTCGATTTCTACACCGGCTGCATCTACCAGGCCATTGGCATCCCCCGCAACATGTTCACGGTGATGTTCGCCATCCCGCGCACGGCGGGCTGGGTGGCGCAATGGCGCGAGTTGTTGGCCGATCCCGAGCAGCGCATCGCCCGACCACGACAGATTTATGATGGCGTGATGTATCGAGATTACGTGCCCATCGAGGAGCGTGATTAAGCAGTAGAACTGTAGACCGGGAAACCAGCAAACCCGTAAACCAGGGAGTCGCACCCTGGTCTACCGGTCTTCTGGTTTCCCGGTTTACTGGTTTACTACTGGTTTCCCCCCATTATCTTTATGACTCGTAAACGCCTTGTCCTCCCGGTTGTGGGCATCATTGCCCTCCTGCTCCTCGCCATTGGTGTGGCGGGGTATTTTGTGTGGCATCAATTCGATTATTACGGCGCGTTGGAAGAGCCGGTGAGCGCTGCCGTCAGCGACTATCATTTCGATCTGTTCCGTTACGAGATCGACGCCATCACCGGCAAGTTGTACGACTGGTGGCGGCGTCCGGGTTCACGATTATCGGTCGAGGAACAGAAAGAACTGGTCGATCAGTATCGCTGGCGGGCGTTACGCATACGTTGGTTAGCCGATGACATCGAGCGCATTTACGCCGATCCTGACGTGTCTGATCCGGAAGCGGTGAGTGCATCGTTGCGCGAACAATTGGCTGAGCTCGCCCGCGTCCAGGAGGAAGCTCGCCCCCTGGTCGAGGCCATCTTGGAGCGCCAGGTGGCGGATCAGCTCGATCAGTTGGGTTTGACCACCGCCGGCGTTCTCTTCCCGCCGCTTTTCTTTAATTTCAGCGAACTGCCCAAAAATCTCATCGTTTCGCCGCGGGATCGTATTGAGATGGAAGCGGGTGTGCAACTTCGTTCGGACCTGAGTCTGCCCGAGATCGAGAAAATCGAGGACGAAGTCGCCCGTGAATTCGATCGCTCCACGTTGATCGAGGATCTGGGCGGGTTGGGCGTGTGGCCGACCATGGTCATGGACGACAGCAGTCTGGCCTGGACCCTGACCACCATCGCCCATGAGTGGGTGCACACCTATCTGGCGTTTCATCCCCTGGGCTGGCATATGTTCGACAGCCGGGAGATGAATATCATCAACGAAACGGTGGCGACCATTGTTGGGGATGAAGTTGGGCAGGCCGTCGCACACGAGATCTACGGCATCCCTTTGCCCCCGCCCCCTGTTGATGACGAGAGCGAATTGCCTGAACCCGACCCGGATGTGTTCGATTTCCGCACGGAGATGCGCCGCACTCGCCTGAAAGTGGACGAGTTGCTGGAAGCGGGTAAAGTGGAAGAAGCGGAAGATTACATGGAGGCCCGGCGTCGGCTTTTCGTCGAACATGGCTACGCCATCCGCAAGCTGAATCAGGCCTATTTCGCCTTTCACGGCAACTACGCCACCCGAGCCGCCGCCTCCGATCCCATCGGCCCCAAGTTGCAAGAACTGCGGCGGTTGACGCCCGACCTGGCCACGTTTGTGCACGTTGTGCAGGGCATCGCCAAGCCAGAAGACCTGGATCGTCTGCTGGCGGAGTGGCGCGTGCGGTCGGGAAGCAGTGTGGAGGCCGGTGGGGAGTAGGCGCTTAGCACTGAACTCTTTGCACAGCGTACAAGAAAATCTTCCGCAAATGTCGCTGCGCTTACGACAGATTAGCAAGATCATTATATCTGTGTGGAATCTGTGGATAACTCTTTTTGGTTCCGGCTTGTCCGGATTAGGTGGAGACCAACAGTTTTTCTGAGAATCCTCCCTCCCCCCCTTCCGAAACCAGGGGAAGGCTTAGTTGTGGCGTGACCAGGTAAGGTGTGCGACGGGCGCGTAAACATGGTGAAAATGGGGCAAAAATGGTATAATGAATCGTTAAACCAATCCCTTTGATTTGCAAGGAAAACCAATGCCGGAAGAGCGCACAGAAACCAATATTTCTGACGAAGAAGAAACCACCGAAGACATGTACGGGCACTTTGCCAGCGCGGTGCGACCCATCAATTTAGAGGAAGAGATGCGCGTGGCCTATCTCGATTACGCCATGAGCGTGATCGTGTCGCGCGCCCTCCCCGATGCCCGCGATGGCCTGAAGCCGGTGCACCGGCGCATCCTCTACGCCATGCACGATATGGGCTTGCACCACAATCGCTCCTACCGCAAGAGCGCCCGCATCGTCGGCGAAGTACTCGGCAAATATCATCCCCACAGCGACGCCGCGGTCTACGATTCGATGGTGCGCATGGCTCAGGATTTCAGCCTGCGCTATCCTTTGGTCGATGGCCAGGGCAATTTCGGTTCTGTCGATGGCGATAGCGCCGCGGCTATGCGTTACACCGAGGCCCGCCTGGCTCGCATCGCCAGCGAATTATTGCTGGACATCGACAAAGACACCGTCGATTGGGCTCCCAACTTCGACGATTCCCTGAATGAACCGAAGGTTCTGCCGGCGAAATTGCCGAATTTATTGCTCAATGGCTCCAGCGGCATTGCCGTGGGCATGGCCACCAATGTGCCGCCGCACAACCTGGGCGAAATCGCCGACGCCATCGTGTACATGATCGATCACTGGGATGATCCCAGCTCGGTGACGGTCGAGGCGCTGATGCAGTTCGTGCAGGGGCCTGATTTCCCCACTGGCGGCATCATCCTCGGTTTGGATGGCATCAAGCAGGCCTACGGAACCGGTCGGGGCAGGTTGATCGTGCGGGCCAGGACCGAGATCGAGGAGATGAAGGGAAGTCGTTTCCGCATCATCGTCACCGAAATCCCCTACCAGGTCAACAAAACCACGCTGATCGAACGCATCGCCGAACTGGTGCGGGCGGGGCGGCTAACTCAGGTGTCTGATCTACGCGATGAATCGGACAGGAACGGGATGCGTATCGTCATCGAACTCAAACGAGGCTCGGCTCCGCGCAAAGAACTCAACAAACTGTTCAAGTACACGATGCTGCAAACCACCTTCGGCGTGAACAACCTGGCGTTGGTGGACAATCAGCCGGTGCGGCTAACGCTGAAACGCTCGCTTCAGGTCTACATCGAGCACAGAGTCGAGGTGATCATTCGGCGCACGCAGTGGGAGTTGGCGCAGGCCGAACACCGCGCCCATATCCTCGAAGGTTTGCGCATCGCCCTGCAATTTTTGGACGAAGTCATCGCCACCATTCGCCAGAGCGATACGGTCGATGACGCCCGCAGCGCCCTGATGAGCCGTTTCGGGCTGTCCGAAGTTCAGGCCCAGGCGATTCTCGATATGCAGTTGCGACGGCTGGCCGCGCTTGAGCAGCAGAAGATCGAAGATGAATACAACGAGTTGATGGTGCGCATCAATTATCTGCGCGACCTGCTCGCGCATCCCGCCAAGATCTTGGGTTTGGTCAAGGATGACATCCTGGAATTGAAGGAACGTTACGCGGATGAACGCCGCACCTGGATCAACCCCCACGGCGTCGGCGATTTCAGCGAAGAGGATCTCATCACCCAGCAAGGCGTGATCGTGTCGCTGACACAGGGCAGCTACATCAAACGCACGGCCGCCAAGGTCTTCCGGGCGCAGGGACGAGGCGGCGTCGGCGTGCGGGGCATGAACACCAAGGCCGAGGATGTGGTGATCAAAGCGTTCTTTGCCCGCACGCTCGACCATGTCTTGTTCTTCACCAACCAGGGTCGGGTCTACTCCGAACGGGCGTACAACCTGCCCGAGGGCGGTCGCACGGCCAAAGGCGCGCATATCAACAATGTTTTGAATTTGCAGTCCGGCGAAAAGGTCACGGCCATGATCCCGGTGGAGGACTTCGAGCAATCGGAATACATCGTGTTGCTGACGCGCAAAGGCAGGATCAAACGAATGGCCTTGCGCGAACTCAGTCGGGTGCGGCCTTCGGGCATTATCGCCATCACACTCACGTCGGATGATGAACTGGCGCGGGTAAAGCTGACCAGTGGCGATCAGGACATCATCATCATCAGCCGCGGAGGCAAGGCCCTGCGCTTCCACGAGAGCGCGGTGCGAGCGATGGGCCGTACAGCCGCGGGCGTCATGGGCATCCGTCTGGTCGGCGATGACAGTATTGCCGGCATGGCCGTTGTCAGCGAAGATGAAGAGTTGCTGATCGTCACTGCAAACGGTTGGGGCAAGCGCGTCGAATTGGAAGATATTCCCGTCAAAGGGCGCTACACCCAGGGCGTGTGGGTGACCGATCACACACGCCTGGATGAAACCGGCCCCATCGTCATCGCCCGCTCCGTGTTGCCGACCGACGACATCACCTTTATGACGCTCAATGGCGTAGCCATGCGCACCCCTGTCAGCGATATCAGCGTAATCGGTCGCGCCACTCGCGGCGTACGCTGTGTACGGTTGCAGGAGGGCGATGCTTTGGTGTCGGCGGCGCGGGTGGTCGAGATCAAGACCAAGGATGAACAGGAAGAAAATGAAAATCCCGCAGCGGAAAGCGTTCAGCCATCTGAGGAAACATGAGCATCAGCCAATTGTTCGATCGTCAACCCGGCCCACGTCTTGAGTTCCATCCCCAACTTAATCCCGACCTGATTCTGGACACGATCGTCGCCTTCGCCAATTCGGAGGGGGGACAGATCGTGGTGGGGGCGGATGCACATGGCGGGGTGACGCGCGGCATGCAGGTGGAGGACGCGGATGGTCTGGTGCAAATGGCGCTGACCGAGGTGCGGCCCCCCATTCTGGTCGAGGTGGAAACCCACGAGAAACTACAAGGCACGGTGCTGGTGATCAAAACGCCCCGCAGCAGCGAATTGCACACCCTGTCGGATGGCCGGGTGCTGGTGCGGCGAGGCGTGGAAAACGTTTTGCTGACGGGCAAGGAGCTGGCGTTGACAGCCTCCGGGCGGGCCAGTAGCTCGTTCGAGGAAGAGGAGGTGGCCGGGACCAGCATCGATGATTTCGATCCTGAGGTGGTGGCCGAGTACATCGAACGGCGGCGCGAGCGCCAACCCCGCGCGTTCGTCGGCTCGTCCGAGACCTTGCTCAGGCAGATCGGCGCTTTGAGCAGTGCGGGTGCGGCCACGGTTTTTGGCCTGCTGCTCTTTGGCCGAGATCCGCAGTTGTTCATGCCGCAGTGCGGGCTGACCTTTGTCAAGTTCGCGGGCAGCGGCCGCCGCAGTGATCAGGGTCAGATCGGTTATGGCCGTCGCGAGGACATCTCCGGCCCGCTGGCGCGCATCGTCGAACGAGCCTGGCGCGTGGTGCTGGAAGAGATGAAGAAGCAATCGGTGGTGCGCGAGCTCAAGCGCGTGGATGAGACCGAGTACCCGTTGGTGGCCGTGCGCGAGGCGCTGATCAACGCCGTCGCCCACCGCGATTATCGCATCAAGGGCCGTCGCATCGAGGTGCTGATGTTCGGCGATCGTCTGGAGATATCATCCCCCGGCGGTCTTCCCGGCTACATCACGGTGCAGAACATCGTGGATGAACACTACAGCCGCAACCCGCGCATCGTCAACGGTCTGATGCAGTGGGGTTACATCGAGGAGCTGGGGTTGGGCGTGGATAAAATGATCGAGGCGATGGTGGCGGAAGGGCATCCCCCGCCCGAGTTCAAAGCCTCTCCGCACGCTTTCACGGTGATCCTACGCAAAGGCCGCGAGGTGGGCGAACCGGGCATTATGCAGCACTGGGAGCAGGACATGAACGAGCGGCAGATGCAGGCGCTGCAATTGGTGCAGGAAAGAGGCCGCATCACCAACCGCGACTATCGCCAGCTTTGCCCCCATGTCAGCGCCGAAACCCTGCGCCTGGATCTGGTCGATCTGGTGGATAAGGGCGTGTTGCTCAAGATCGGCGAGAAGCGCGGGACGTATTATATTTTGAAGCGGCGGGGAGAAGCGTAGGCTCAGCCTTCCTCAAAACCGAGCGTTTCGTCCACGATGTAGAGAGGCCGGCGCTTCACTCGGCCAGATCGCCGGCCAGCTTCGCTGCCGCCTCCCACACATCCTGCGCCCGACCTCTCTCTTCCGCGGCCGACCGTTCTCGCTCGCTCAACCCGGCTGCCGCCGCGGTGATTTCGGGCGTGATGGTCTGGGAGAACCAGTAGGCGTGGGCCGTGTAGGGATGTTCGGAGAGCAGCGTATGCAACGCCACGGCCTGCTCGGCTTCCCCGTCATCGGCTAGCAACAGCGCCAGGCCAGCCAGAGAGGTGAGTGCCGCC
>DUEF01000017.1 GCA_011176555.1 Caldilineae bacterium | reverse complement strand
ACTTGCCCCTGGACGAAATCGCCCTGCTGTTCATCGAAAATGTGGGTAATCTCGTTTGCCCCGCCAACTTCAACCTGGGGTCCGACCTCAACGTCGTCATCGCCAGTGTGCCCGAAGGGCACGACAAACCCTACAAGTACCCGGGCATGTTCGCGGTCGCCGACGTGGTGCTGCTCAACAAGGCCGATCTGATCGACGTGTTCGAGTTCGATGTAGACTACTTCCGCCGCGGGCTGGAAATGGTCAACGCCGACGCCTCCCTCTTCGTGCTCTCCTGCCGGTCGGGCGAAGGTGCGGACGCCTGGGTTACGTGGCTGGCGGAGCAGATGGCATAATGGTAGGGACACGTCAGCTCCGCCTCGAAATCCACGGCGCGGTGCAGGGCGTAGGCTTTCGGCCTTTCGTCTACCGGTTGGCTACGGAGCTGGGCCTGTGCGGTTGGGTGATCAACGACAGCCGGGGCGTGTTCATCGAGGTGGAGGGGGAACAGGCTGATTTGCAGGCTTTTCTCGAACGATTGCCCGCGGAAAAACCGGCCATCTCGATCATCAACTCGCTGGAGACCACCTGGCTGGCTCCGACCGGCTTCTCCAGCTTCGAGATCCGTCATTCCGACGACCAGGGCGGCAAGAGCGTGCTCATCTTGCCCGACATCGCCACCTGCCCCGAATGCCTGGCCGAGGTCTTCGATCCGGCCAATCGCCGCTACCGCTACCCCTTCACCAACTGCACGAACTGCGGCCCGCGCTTCAGCATCATCCAGGCGCTGCCCTACGACCGGCCCAACACCACCATGCGGCAGTTCGTGATGTGCTCCGCCTGCCAGGCCGAATACGACGATCCTGCTGACCGTCGCTTCCACGCCCAACCCAACGCCTGCTCCGTCTGTGGACCGGAGGTCAGAGAGCGGAGGTCAGAGGTCGGAGGTCAGAGGTCGGAGATCGGTCGCAACACGCAACACGCAATACGCAATACGCAACACGCAATACGATCTGGCCAAATCGTCGCGGTCAAAGGCCTGGGCGGCTTCCACCTGATGTGCGACGCCCGCAACGCTGACGCCATCCAGATCCTGCGCCAACGCAAGCCCCGCCCCACAAAGCCCCTGGCGTTGATGGCCCGCGACCTGACGCAAATGCGCACGCTGGTCGAGCTAAGCCCACTGGCCGAGAAAACACTGACATCGCCCGAGTCACCGATCGTGCTGCTCCGCCGCAAACAAGATGCGCCTGTCGCCGCCAACATCGCCCCCGGCAACCCCACCCTGGGCGTGATGCTGCCCTACACGCCTCTCCATCACCTGCTGCTGCGCGAACTCGACTTCCCCGTCGTCGCCACCAGCGGCAATCTCAGCGATGAACCGATCTGCACAGACGAACGCGAAGCGTTTCAACGGCTGGAGCATATCGCCGACCGCTTCCTGTTCCACGATCGCCCCATCGAACGCCACGTGGACGACAGCATCGCCTGGATCCTCGATGGCGAGATGCGCCTGCTGCGCCGCGCCCGTGGTTTCGCCCCCCTGCCCGTTTCCCTGCCCGAACCTGCGCCCACCATCCTGGCCGTGGGCGCGCATCTCAAAAATACCATCGCCCTCAGCATCGGCAACCAGGCCTTTATCAGCCAGCACATCGGCGATCTGGAAACCGCCGAAGCCATGCAAGCCTTCGAACGCGTCATCGCCGACTTTCTACGTCTGTACGAGGCGCAACCCATCGCTATCGCCCATGACCTGCATCCCGATTATCTCTCCACGAAATGGGCGAAGGAAAAGATATTAGATATTGGATATTGGATATCCGCTGACTCAGTACCGAATACCCAATACCCAATACCGAGCATCCCGGTGCAACACCACCACGCCCACCTGGCCTCGGTGCTGGCCGAGAACCACATCGACGGCCAGGCGCTAGGCGTGATCTGGGATGGCACGGGCTACGGCACGGATGGAACGATTTGGGGCGGGGAGTTTCTGCTGGGCGATACTGGCGGTTACGAGCGCGTTGCCCATCTGCGCCCCTTCCGCCTGCCCGGCGGTGACGCTGCGGTCAAAGAGCCGCGACGCGTGGCTTTGGCCTTGCTGTGGGAACTATTCGGGGAAGCCGCGCTCGACCGGGATGACCTGGCCCCCATCGCCGCGCTCAGCCCCGGCGAACGCTCTCTCCTCGGCCAAATGCTGCGCAAAGGCGTCAACACCCCCCTCACCACCAGCATGGGCCGCCTGTTCGATGGCGTGGCCGCTCTGCTCGACCTGCACCAGACCGTCAGTTTCGAGGCGGAGGCGGCGATGGCGCTGGAATTCGTGGCGGATGGGGGGGAGGGAGGAGCGTACCCGTTGCCGCTTGTCGAATTAAAGATTAGAGATCAAAGATTAAAGATTAAGGGGGAGTCCCACGGACAATCTTTAATCATCAATCATCAATCATTGATCCTCGACTGGCGTCCTCTCATCTCCGCCATCCTCGCTGATCTCGACCAGCGCGTCCCTATCCCCACCATCGCCGCCCGCTTTCACAACGCGTTGATCGAAGCGATTGTGGCCGTGGCGCATCGGGTCGGCGAACCACGCGTCGCCCTCAGCGGCGGCGTGTGGCAAAACCGCCTGCTGACAGAACGCGCGACCAGCAGCTTGCGCGAAAATGGATTCGAGGTGATACTACATCGTCAAGTCCCACCCAACGACGGCGGCGTCAGTCTCGGCCAGATCGCTATCGCTGCCAAACAATTGGCGGAATACGACGCTTAATTTTCACTTTTTGCGCACTACGCCCAACCCCCTGTTTTCGACCTTCACTCTTTCACGGAGCCTCCCATGTGCCTCGGCGTCCCCGGCAAAGTCATCGCAATCCAACCAGACCCCAATGGCATGACCATGGGCAAAGTCAGCTTCGCTGGCATCGTCAAAGATGTCTGTTTGGCTTATGTACCCGATGTGCAGATCGACGACTACGTGATCGTGCATGTCGGCTTCGCCATCAGCCAGGTGGACGAGCAGGAAGCGATGAAGGTGTTCGAGTATTTGGCGGAAATGGACGAATTGGCGGAGTTGGAGATAGCGCAGCCTGGCGGGGCGTAAGGCGTGAAACGTAAGAGGGCGTAACCACAACCAAATGGCGACTGTTTCGTAGTGCGTGTTCCGTCAAATTGGCATCGAGAGAACGCACTAAGCACCACACACCACGCAACCCATGAAATTCATCGACGAGTATCGTAACGAAGCGGAAGCGCAGCAATTTGTCCGCCTGATCCATGAAGTGACCACGCAGCCGTGGACGCTGATGGAGATCTGCGGCGGGCAGACGCACACCATCATCAAATCGGGCATCGACCGCCTGCTGCCGTCGGAGATCACGTTGGTGCATGGCCCCGGCTGCCCGGTCTGCGTCACGCCACTGGAGCTGATCGACAAGGCCATCGCCATCGCCCGGAGGCCCGAGGTCATCTTCACCTCGTTTGGCGACATGATGCGCGTGCCCGGCTCGGATGCCGATCTGCTCAGCATCAAGGCGCAGGGCGGCGACGTGCGCATGGTTTACTCGCCGCTGGACGCGGTGAAACTGGCGCAGCAAAACCCCGAACGGCAGGTGGTGTTCTTCGCCGTGGGGTTCGAGACCACGGCCCCGGCCAACGCCATGGCCGTGTGGCAGGCCAAGCAACTGGGGCTGGACAATTTCTCCATCCTCTGCTCGCACGTGCTCGTGCCCCCGGCCATGGAGGCGATTCTGGGTTCGCCGCTCAATTTAGTGCAGGGATTTCTGGCCGCGGGCCACGTTTGCGCCATCATGGGCTACTGGGAATACGAGCCCATCGCTGAAAAATACCAAACGCCGATGGTCGTCACCGGTTTCGAGCCGCTCGATTTGCTGCAAGGCATCGCCATGACGGTGCAGATGCTGGAGGAGGGACGCTGGGGGGTCGAGAACCAGTACAGCCGGGCGGTGACAAGAGAGGGTAATGTCCCGGCCCAAAATCTGATGAAGCAGGTCTTTCGAGCCTGCGACCGCCCCTGGCGCGGCATCGGCGTCATCCCCGCCAGCGGCTACTGCCTGCGCGCCGAGTACGCCCAATTCGACGCGGCCGAGCGCTTCGATGTCAGCGGCATCGAGACGCAGGAATCCACCATCTGCATCGCCGGTGAAATCATGCAAGGCCTGAAGAAGCCGCACGAATGCCCCGCTTTCGGCACGCTCTGCACGCCCGAAAAGCCCATCGGCGCGCCCATGGTCTCATCCGAGGGCGCTTGTGCGGCGTATTATCAGTATGGGCGCATTATGAATCCCTCGTAAAACGTCAACTGTGAATGATTGTTTTGGATATTTGCTATTGGGTATTATCTGCACCCGACAATATCCAATAGCAAATACCCAATACCCAAAAATCAAACCAATGACAACCAACACCCCCGACCTCCTCACCGCCCTTTCCTGCCCCATCCCTATCAGCGATTACCCGACCGTGCTTATGGCCCACGGCGGCGGCGGCAGTCTGTCGCAGATGCTGATCGAGCGCATGTTCTTGCAGGCGTTCGACAATCCCACGCTGGAGTTGATGCACGATGGCGCTGTGATTAACCTCCCCCCTGCGATGAGTGAAGAAAACCAAGGGGAGGGGACGCGCCTGGCTTTCTCCACCGATTCCTTCGTCGTCAATCCCCTGTTTTTCCCCGGTGGCGACATCGGTTCGTTGGCGGTGCACGGCACGGTGAATGATCTGGCCATGTGCGGGGCGCGGCCGTTGGGCCTGTCCGCCGGCCTGATCCTGGAAGAGGGCCTGCCCATGGATGATCTATGGCGGGTGGTGCAGTCGATGCAGGGGGCCGCGCAAAAGGCCGGGGTCAGCATCGTCACCGGAGATACGAAGGTGGTGGACCGTGGCAAGGGCGACGGCGTGTTCATCAACACTACCGGCATCGGCCTGATCCCGGCCGGCGTTCATGTCTCCCCCCTCCGTGCTCAACCCGGCGATCTGGTGCTGATCAACGGCGACATCGCCGATCACGGCATCGCCATCATGTCGATGCGCGAGGGCCTGGAATTCGAGACCGCCATCGAAAGCGATTCAGCTTCGCTGAACGACCTGGTGGAGGGCGTCCTGGCAGCAGGCGGGGAACACGTCCATGTTTTGCGGGACCCCACCCGCGGCGGCGTGGCCAGCGCCCTGAACGAGATCGCGCAAAAGGCCGGGGTCGGCGTTCAATTGGTCGAGAAACAAATCCCGATTCAGGAGCAGGTACGCGGCGCTTGCGAAATTTTGGGCTTCGACCCGCTGTACGTGGCCAACGAGGGCAAGTGCATCGCCATCGTCGCGCCGGAAGCTGCGGACGAGGTGTTGGCGGCGATGCGGGCGCACCCTCTGGGCGAAAACGCCGCCATCATCGGCGAAGTGGTGGCCGAGCATCCCCGCCGCGTGTTCATGCGTAGTCGCATCGGCGGCCTGCGCGTGGTGGATATGCTCAGCGGAGAGCAGTTGCCACGGATTTGTTAGCTATCGTTTTTCGCTATTCAGCCACCGGCAATTCCACTACAAACGTCGTTCCCTGTCCCATCGTACTCGCCACCGTTATCTGACCCCCATGCGCTCGCACCAACTGCCGGGCGATGGCCAGACCCAGACCGCTTCCTGCGCTCACGGCGCGGGTGCGGGCGCGGTCGCCCCGCCAGAAACGGTCGAACACGTAGGGCAGATCTTCAACCGGGATGCCCTCGCCTGTGTCGCTGACCGAGATACGCACAACGGTCGGGAACGGCTCCGCCGCCAGGGTGATGTGACCACCGGCCGGGGTATGGCGCAGGGCGTTCGCCACCAGGTTGCTCAGCACCTGATCCAGCCGTTCCGCATCGGCGATGACGAACAGGGGCTCGTCAGGTAGATCCAGTTGCAACCGGATCCCCTCCGCTTCGGCCAGGCCGCCGAAACTGGTGTTCACGTCCATGAGCAGCTCGCCGATGTCAACCCGCTCCATCTGCAACGACAACTGGCCCGCCTCCGCCTGCGATAGGGTCTGCAAATCATCGATCAGCCGCGTGAGCAGATGCGTTTCCTCCAGCATGGCCTGGATGTGCGCGGTGGTCGGCTCGTAAACGCCGTCGAGGATGCCTTCGAGATTGCCCTGGAGAATGTGCAGGGGCGTGCGTAATTCGTGGGCGACATCCGCCGTGAGGTTGCGACGACGCTGCTCGGCGCGCTCCAACTCCTCGGCCATGCGATTGAAAGAGTGGGCCAACCGGCGGAACTCGCCCGGCCCTTTTTCTGGCGTCCGCACGCTCAGGTCTCCCTCGGCCATCGCATCGGCTGCGGCCATGACATCGGCCAGGGGTGCGCCCACGTCGCGGAACGCCCAACTGCCGATGCCCACAGCCAGCAACCCCAGGAGCAGCGGCGAGCCGCAAATTGCCAGCAGAACCAGGGCGGGCGACGCCACCGTCTCGGCCCCTGCGATCACGAATCCCAGAAAAATGCCGACCGCCAACAAGGGCAGCGCCAGAAAAACGGCGAACCCAAGAAAACGCCGGTAGAGAAACCGCTGTTTACGCTGGAAACCCGGGGGATGGCCGGGGCGATGGTAATGGCGGCCGCGGTGATGTCGCCTGAAATCTGGCGGGGGGCCTCCGTAATCTCGCCACTGCCGGCGCTGCCGCTTCATCAGATCTCGTCGTTGAACTTGTAGCCGATGCCGTAGACCGTGAGGATGTAGCGCGGCGCGGTTGAGTCCGGTTCGATCTTGCGGCGGAGATTCTTGATATGGGCGTCGATGCTGCGGTCGTAACCCTCGTAAACGACGCCGTGCAATTGATCCAATAACTGGTCGCGAGAAAAAACCTGTCCGGGATGACGCGCCAGAGTGGACAGAAGATTGAACTCGGTGCGAGAGAGATGGACGGACTCATCGCCGCGCTTGACCCGATGCCCGGCCAGGTCGATTTCCAGATCGGCCACGCGCAGAAAACCCGGCTGATAGTCATCGCCAGCCACGCGGCGCAACACCGCTTTGACGCGCAAAACCAGCTCGCGCGGCGAAAAAGGCTTGGTGATGTAGTCGTCCGCGCCCAATTCCAGGCCGATCAGGCGATCCGTCTCCGCGACGCGCGCCGTGAGCATAATGATCGGCACATTCGATTCGCGGCGCAAGGCCCGGCAAACATCCAGGCCATCCATGCCCGGCAGGTTGAGATCGAGCACCACCAGGTCGGGGCGTTCGTGGCGGGCCGCAGCCAGGGCGGTGACGCCATCCAGGGCGGTCACGACTCGGAAGTTCGACTTTTCCAGATAATCGCGCACCAGCCGCACATTTTTCGGTTCGTCATCGACCAGGAGGATGGTTTCGTTCATAACTTTGGCGTGCGGCGTTCTTTACGGGATTCGGTTCCTGGATTTTACGCCAGGCCAGCAAATTCCCCAACTCAAGGGAGCGGCGCCCGGTAGGTGCGGCGCCTGTCGCCACAAACAAAAAAGCGCATGGAAACGTTGCCGCCCTCCATGCGCTGCGGGTGTTTGTTCGAGCGGTTAGCGTTCTGCCGTGGGAACAGGTCGATCCGCATCTTCCTCCGGTTCAGAACCCCAGGCCCAGGGTGGCGGCCCGAAACCGTGACCGCGTCCCCAGAACCCTCGCCGGCCTCGTCCTCGGCCGAAGAAGCCGCCGGGGCCAAAGCCTTTCCTGCCAAAGTGCATCATGCCCATTTCCTTGAGCTGCTCTTTATCGCCTTTGATCTCGATGCGGAAACCATCGTCTGTTTCGATCATGCGAACTTCGTGCAAAACTTTTTCTGTCATTGTTATCACCTCCTAGATGAGTGATTGTTGTGTTCGTTTACTTGACTGACCCCAGTATGCCGCAAAGTTGTGAAAAAAATATGAAGATGTGGGAGAAATGTTGTGAAATTTCAGTCACCGATCTATCCCGGAGATGGCGTTTCCCCTGATGTTATTGTAGCATAGCACAATGCACTGGTGACCACCGCTAATCAGACATGTCCGCAAGGAGCAAGTGTATGGAACGCCCCATCCTGGAACACACGCTGGAACAATTACGTAATGCGCTGGAACGAGATGATCTGGCCAGCGCCGCCAATATCATCGAGGCCATGCGTCCCGCCGATCAGGCCGATCTGTTTGCGGAGCTCGAGGAAGAGCAACAGCACGCGTTATTGCCAGAGATCGCCCCTGAAGACTCGGCCGACATCCTGGAAGAACTGGATGACGAGACCGTCGCCGAATTGGTGGATGCACTATCCGACGAGACCATCGTGCGCATCATGGACGAGATGGAGCCGGACGAGGTGGCCGACCTGTTGGGCGATCTCCATCCTGATCGGGCGGAAATGCTGCTTTCCGGCCTGGAAGACCCGGACGAAGTCAGGCCCTTGATGATCCATCCGGACGAAAGCGCAGGCGGTCTGATGACGACTGAGTTCCTGGTGCTGCGACGGCGCATGACCGCGGCCGAAGCCATCGAAGCCTTTCGTCTATGGAACCCGGACGCCGAGACCATCTACTATCTTTATGTGGTCGACCAAATCGGACGATTGAGCGGCGTGGTGAACTTGCGCCAACTCATCCTCGCCGACCCGGACACCCTGATCATGGACTTGATGGAAACCAAACTCATTACCGTCGGGCCCGACACCGATCAGGAAGAGGCGGCGCAATTGCTCCTGCGATACGACCTCCTGGCGCTGCCCGTGGTCGACGATCAGAAACGACTCCTCGGCGTCATCACGGTCGATGATGTCATGGATGTGCTGGAAGAGGAAGCGACCGAAGACATCCAGCGCTATGGTGGCGCCCAACCACTCGAACGCCCTTATCTCGACACCCCGCCCAGCACGATCACCCGTAAACGCATCGGTTGGTTGCTGCTGCTCTTCATCACCGCCACGCTCACCGGCTCGGTCATGCTTTTATTTCAGGAAGAGCTGCAAGCCGTGGTGGCCCTGGCCATTTTCATCCCCCTGCTCATCGGCACGGGCGGCAATGCCGGATCGCAGACGACGGCCACCATCATCCGCGCCCTCGCTACGCGAGATATCGAACCCAGAGACGCTTTTTGGGTGTGGTGGCACGAAGCGCGCGTGGGGCTTCTGTTGGGCGCGGGTATGGCCATCGCCGCCTACATTCGCGCCATCACCTGGGAGCCGGATTCAGCGCTGGCTCTGACTGTTTCCGTCTCCATCATGGCCCTCGTCCTCTGGGCGACAAGCGTTGGCTCTATTCTGCCCCTGGCCGCGGCCCGGCTGGGCATCGACCCCGCCCTGGTCTCCGGCCCCCTGATGAGCACCCTGGTCGATGCCACCGGCCTATTTATTTATTTCAGCATCGCCGGAATCATTCTCGGGATTTGATGCCCTCACCCTACCATGCCCTCTCGCCCCGCCCTTCTCAGCCAGCGCTACATCTTCCGTTTTTGGCTGCCGCTGGCCCTCATGTGGTTGATGATGGCGGTGGAGCAGCCGTTCCTGGCCGCAGTCATCGCCCGCATGGACGAACCGGTGCATCAGCTTGCCGCTTTCGGCATCACCTTCTCGCTGGCGCTCCTCATCGAAAGCCCGATCATCATGCTGCTGACCGCCAGCACGGCTCTGGCCAAAGGCAAGCAATCCTACGGGCAACTCCTGCGCTTCACAAACCTGCTCTCGGGCGTGATCACCGCATTCCACCTGGTATTCGTCCTCACCCCGGCCTTCAGTTGGTTTGTGGGAACCGTGATCGGCGCCCCGAAAGCATTGATCGAACCGGCGCGGCTGTCGTTCCTGCTCATGTTTCCCTGGACGGCCGCGGTGGCCTATCGCCGCCTGTGGCAGGGCGTCATGATCCGGTTCGGCAAGACCGACCAGGTCGGGTTAACGATGATCGCCCGCCTGGTCGCCACGGGCGGGGTCGCCATCGCCGGTTTGATCTGGAACTTCCTGCCCGGAGCGGCCCTGGCGGGCCTGGCGCTCAGCGCTGGCGTCATCGCCGGAGCCGCCGCCGCTTATCTCTGGACCCGACCGATCTTGCGTGGCCCGCTCAGCCAGCCTGAACCGGCCTCCGACCAGATCAGCATGCGTTACCTGCTTGACTTCTACATCCCCCTGGCCCTGACGAACATCATCAACTTCATTGGCCGTCCGCTCCTCACATTTGGTTTAAGCCGCTCGCTGCTGGCGTTGGAATCGCTGGCGCTGTGGCCGGTGCTGCTTTCGTTGGCGTTCCTCTTCCGCAGCGTCGGTTTCGCCTACCAGGAGGTGGTCGTCGCCCTGATCGATGACGAGCAGTCGTATCTGGCCCTGCGCCGTTTCGCCCTGATCCTGGGCGCGGCGACCAGCGCCTTGCTGATCCTGCTCGCGGTCACGCCGCTCAACGATCTCTGGTACGGCCGCGTCTCGGGCCTGACGCCTGACCTCGTGGCGCTTTCCAGCATCCCCACCTTGCTCATTGCGTTGACGCCCGCCGCCGCCGTGATCATCGCCTGGCAACGAGGCGTGTTGGTGTACGTGCGTCGCACCCGGCCCATCACCGTGGCTGTCGCCCTCAACGTGACCGTGCTCATCGCCGCCATGTGGCTGGGCATGCAGTTCTTGCCGGTGGTTGGCGTCACCATCGCCGCCGCGGCCTACATGTTGGCCTTTCTCACTGAATCCGGCTTCCTGGCCACGCAGACGCACCGCGCCAGACAAAAACTAATGATTAAAGATCAAAAATTAAGCCCAACCACCTAATACATCGTAAACTAAGTTCTGTGTCATTGTGAGGAGCGTTTTTTGCGACGAAACAATCCCCAACTTCGCAGAGTACGCCTAAGTAATTTGGCGATTGCTTCGCTCTGCTCGCAAAGACAGTGTTAAGTTAGTTTACAGTGTATTAATGGCTTGCACTCCGATTGCGGTCATTCTTTAATCTTTAATCTTTGATTATCAGGGAATAAAACTCGCAACATCGGTGGCTGTGATATTTTGAATGAGGACATCGACCGCGGGGTTGATCTTGTCCAGGAAGAGGTCGGGGAACAGACCGATGACGAAGAAAAGGACGACCAGAGGGACGAGTAGCCAGATTTCCCTTCGGGAAAGGTCGCTCAGATTTTCGTTCGCGGGGTTATCCAACGGCCCCTGCAACATGCCGCGCACCGCGGTGAGCAGATACCAGGCCGCGAAGATGATGCCTACCGTGCCCAGCACCGCCCAGAGCGGATTCACCTGGAACGCTCCAACCAGGATGGTGAGTTCGCCCACGAAGCCGTTGAGCCCGGGCAGGCCCACCGAGGCCATAACCGTGACCAGGAACAGGGCGCTGAAGATGGGAATCTGTTTCCAGAGGCCGCCGAAATCAGCGAGCAGCCGGGTGTGGCGACGGTCGTAGATCATGCCCACCAAGAGGAAGAGAGCGCCCGTGGAAAGGCCATGATTGACGCCCTGCAAGACCGCTCCTGACAAGCCCTGGCGGTTGATGGTGGCGATGCCGAGCATGACAAAGCCGAGATGGGCGACCGAACTGTAGGCGACCAACGATTTGACATCTTTCTGCACCAGCGCCACCAGCGCGCCGTAGAGGATGCCGATCAGGGCCAGACCTGCCAGCCAGGGAGCGAAAGTCATGGCCGCGTCGGGGAAGAGGGGCAGGCTGAAACGCAGGAAGCCGTAGGTTCCCATTTTCAGCAATACGCCCGCCAGGATGACAGAACCGGCGGCCGGGGCCTGAACATGGGCGTCGGGCAGCCAGGTGTGGAAGGGGAACAACGGCACTTTGATGGCGAAGCCGAGCGAGAAAGCGAGGAAGGCCCACATCTGCAAGGTCGGGTTCAAATCCAACTGCTGGATGACGCTCCAATTGAAGGAGCCTGTCTGCCAGTACAGCAGCAGGATCACGACCAGCATCAGTGCTGACCCGGCCATGGTGTAGAGAAAGAACTTCATCGCAGCATACACGCGACGCTCGCTGCCCCACTTGCCGATGAGGAAGTACATGGGGATCAGCGAGAATTCCCAGAAGATGAAGAAGAACACCAGATCGAGGGCCAGGAACACGCCCAGCATGGCGGTTTGCTGGATGAGCAACAGCGCCAGATAGGCCCTGAAGTTGGTTTTGATGTTAGACCACGAATAGAGAATAACGATTGGTCCCATCAACGTGGTCAGCAGCACCAGGAACAGACTAATGCCATCGACGGCCAGATGGTAGTTGATGCCGAATTGCGGAATCCAATAGTAGAATTCCACGAATTGCATACTGCCATCATTCACCCAGCCAGCCAGCAGGCCCAATGACACGATGAAGTCCAGCATGGCGATGGTGAGCGCCGTCCATTTTGCGGCCCGGTCATTGCGAATCAGTAGGAGCAGCAAAGCACCCACGACGGGCAACCATACAATGATGGAGAGAAGAGGTAAGGAGGTGAGGTCCATTTCGAGGTCAGAATGCGGATGAGGAGTGCGCATCCCCAGATGCGCGCCTGGGGAGATATTAGCCGAGCAACAAGAAATAGCCGACAAGCGCGATGGCGCCGATGAAAAGGGAAAGGGCGTACCAACTGAGATGGCCGGTCTCGATGTGCGCCACGCCCTGGCCTACGGAGGTCGTCAAACGCCCGACGCCGTTGACCACGCCTTCGATAATGCCTTGATCGCCGATGCGGTAGAGGAAACGGGCGATGGCGCGCAGAGGTCTGACGATGATGGCCATGTAAAGCTCATCCACCCAGTATTTATTCTCCAAAACGGGCTGAAGCGGGCTGAAAAGACGCTGCAGCGAGATCGTCCAACTGGCTTGGCGGACATAACGCACATAAGCCAAGCCGATGCCAAGAAGCGCCAGCGCGCCCGAGGCCAGGAACAGGATGGCTTGCAGTTGCAGGGAGGCTTCGATCATCTCGACATCATCAAAGGCGGGGTGCAGCCAGGTTTCGATCTGGTTGATGTGCTCAAGCGAAAACAAGTCGCCGATGCCAGCGGAAAGGCCGATGAAGCCGCCGAGCAGAGCGCCGATCACCAAAATCCACAGGGGGCCGGTCATGCCGAAAGGCTGCTCGTGGACACGATCGTAAAGGCGCGGGTTGCGGGGTGAACCATGAAAGACGCGGTAGACCGCGCGAAAAGCGTAGAAAGCGGTCAATAAGGCCGTGAATAGGCCAATCGCATAGAGCCATTTGTTCTCGACAAATGTCCCCAGCAGGATCTCGTCCTTCGACCAGAACCCGGCCAGGAGTGGGAACCCGCCCAGGGCCAGTGACCCGACCAGGAATTGCCAGTAGGTGGTGGGCATTTTCTTCTTCAGCCCGCCCATGAAGTCGATATTCAGTTGGCCGTGCGTGGCGTGCATCACCGAACCGGCGGTGAGGAACAGCAGCGCCTTGAAAAACGCATGGGTGACCAGATGGAAGATCGCGGCGGTGTACGCGCCCATGCCCACCGCCAGGAACATGTACCCGAGCTGGGAAATGGTCGAGTACGCCAGGATGCGTTTGAGATCGGTCTGCACCAGGGCGATGCTGGCGGCCATGAGCGCGGTCAGCGCCCCAACCCAGGCGATGGCCTGCATGGTGGCGGGGGCCACTTCCAGCAGGGGATGAGAGCGGGCCAGCATGTACACGCCGGCCGTCACCATGGTGGCGGCATGGATGAGCGCCGAGACGGGGCTGGGACCTTCCATGGCGTCGGGCAACCACACAAAGAGCGGGAGTTGGGCCGATTTGCCGGTGGCTGCCAACAAGAGCAGCAGCGTAATGCCGGTGATCGCCGCAATGACCGCCGGAGAAGCTCCCTCGACAGCCTGGAAGACATCGGCGAAGGCCAACGAACCGGCTGATTTCCCGAAGAGGAAGAACAGCCACATCACCGCCAGAGCCAGGCCGAAATCGCCGACGCGATTGACTAAAAACGCCTTTTTCGCGGCTTCCGCCGCCGATGGTTTGTAGAACCAGAAGCCGATGAGCAAATACGAAGCCAAACCGACGCCTTCCCAGCCCAGGTACAACATCACGTAGTTGTTCGCCAGCACCAACGTCAACATCATCAAGATGAAGAAATTCATGAAGGTGAAGAAACGGGCGTAGCGGCGGGCATCCAACGGCTTGTGGTCGTCGTCCAACTGCATGTAAGTGGCCGAGTACAGGTGGATGATGAGGCCCACGCCGGTGACCACCAGCGCCATCACCGTCGAAAGCGGATCGATCAGCATGGTCATCTCGATCCGAAAATCGCCGATGGTGATCCAATCCCAGAGTTGGAGTTCGAATTGACCGTGGGCGCTCTCGGGCAGGGCGCCCACGCCAATGGCCATGCCGATGGCGACGACCAGGGACGCGAACACGGCCACATTAGCGATCACCGCCGCACCGCGGTTCAAACGCCGCCCAAAGAAGGCGTTGATCACAGCGCCGAGAGCGGGAAAGAGGAGGATTAGCCAGGCGTAGTTGAGCATAAGAAATTGCGAATTGCGAATTGCGAATCGGGTGGCGGTTCCCGGTTTACTGGTTTCCCGGTCTCCCGGTCTACCAATTTCCC
>DUEF01000169.1 GCA_011176555.1 Caldilineae bacterium | reverse complement strand
TCCAAGGTCAAGCAGACCATGTTGTCGATGGATTCGACCTTCAACGAAGCGAATTTTGGCTATTCACAATTCAGAACATGGCTCGAAGACAACGCCGATCTGATCAAGCTTTACGTCAAGGATTTGCAACTCTATGTCGCGCCCAAAGATTTTATCGCTCAGGGAGATCTAGAGTTGGCTGAGCGCGAGGAGCGCGACGATCGTAGTTTCGCACCGACTGTGGCTTCGCCGATTTCGCAACAATACAAACAGATTTTCGCGCGTTTGAAGATGACCTCCGCCGATTTCGCCACGCGCCGTGATGTCTTGCGCGATATCTACCGCGAATTGAGCGAAAAACCCGGCCAATACACCACCGACAGCCTATTGGAAGAGCTACGTGAGCGCTATGAAATGCAGGGATTGAGCCGCAGCAAGACGATGCTGCGACACATCTGGCAAATGGGGTTCCGGCAACGAGCGTATGATTATGGTGATGAGTCAGCCTCGGTGCGCGTGCCCGTCTGGCTGAATCCTGAAATTAGCGGGGAAGCGGATTTCGTACAGCGCGCGGAATCCGGTTTTGTGTACGCTGTCATCCACGCCGGCATAGAGGTGGATCAGAGTGAGATGGCGGCGGTGTTGCTCAACGATCGGGATCAGCGCGACTATATCCAGAGTTTGCTGGATGACCTGGAGCAACGAAAATTGATCGTGCGCGTTGGCGACCGCTTCCGGCTGCCCGGCCATTCTGTCATTCCATTCTGCGATAAACCGGCCCTGCGCCTATTGTGCCGCGAGATCGAACAGGTGCAAGCGCCTGATTCCGTGGCCCGTAGCCCGGAGAAAGCTCAATCGCTGGCCAAGCGCGCCATGATTCAACGCTCCCAGGATTTCTCTGCCTCGGCCCGCAGTTACCTTTATGCCTGTCGCATTCAGTGGGACGCTATTCAGAACAACGTACCGAACGCCACGCTGGAAGATTTGCGGTGGTACATGGCCTCTTACGCGTCGGTGCGGGCGGGCGAGCTCTCTCAGGTCGAACGTGACTATCAGGGGTCGAAGTCGTATTACCTGGCTTTCTTCGCCTTGGTGCAGGAGGATGATCCGCTCTGGAGTCGTATGCGCGGTTTGCTCAATCCCATGTTGGCCTACTACTGGGCTAATGCTGGTCGTGAGTTAGGCATCAATGTTTCCAGTTGGAATCTCAGCACTGCCACGCCAGCCCAGATCGCGGTGTTGGCCGCCAACCACGAGAATATTCAATTGCAACGACGTTGGCGAGAGCGTACGAGAGCGCTGGCTGAGGTCAACGAGGGCGTTTTACGCCGGGTGGTGGAGCAGATCCGGCACAATTATGGCGATCAACCCGCTTACCTGGACGCCGCCGATCAGATCGTGGATATTCTTATAGCCAGCCGCGCCCTGGCTACAGAATAGAATCTCGCGGCATTTCGATGACCAACGGGAGGCCTGTGCTGAGGGGAACGAGGGAACTAATCCCCTGGATGAAGGCCATGCAGTTTCCTTCGGAAAAAGAAAGCCCCAAGCGTCTGAAAAACGCCTGGGGCTTTGTTATGCTCTGTTGCGTTGAGGAGCAAACAGGTTTCGGGCCGAGAATTCGATAACTCACAGAAGCTCTGCGGATTGATGCAGCCTAAGTCCGCAAGTTATCTTATCCTTAGCTCTTAGGGTTCTTCGATCTGTCCGGTTTCCATTCGGTAGTTGTAGATGTCTTGCATGCGGTAGAGATCTTGCTGGAGTTCGAAGAATCCGTGCCAGTGAGCCCAGTCGGGGCCGCCCATCATGGCGCCCTGGCGAGCGCGGCGTCCCTCGTGATGCCACAGGTGGTAGTAGAGGATTTGGAATTCGTCGGCCCAGGGATTTTCTTTCAGCAGACTCTTTTCTTTGAGCTCGTCCAGCATCTTCTTGGCGGGATCGTAGTAGCTTTCGTTGTAGAGCTGCACTGCGCCGTCACCCTGTCTGAAGAAAGCCTCGGTGTGGCGTGGCGTATGGCAGGATTCACACACCATCTCCATCTTGGCGCGGCCTTCTTCTCCATGACCAGTCAAGGCGCTCATGGGATCGTTCGAGTCGCGCATTGCGGAGCGCTTGCCCCACAGATTCCAGTAGAGGCGATCTGAGACGTTGTGAGTCGTGCTCAATTCGCCGATGCCGGCCATGTGGCAGGTGGCGCAGGTAGGGGCCCGATAATCGCCCGGTTCCCAGGCGTCTGGCGCACTATCCCACGTCCATGATTCGCCTTCGGTCGCGTAAATCTGTCCGTGTTTGCTGTTTTCGAAGATTTCGATATCGGGGTGGTCGGGGCCGAGATGGCACGATGCGCAGGCGGCCGGCTTGCGCGCCTCGGCGATATCGAATTTATGTCGGGTGTGGCAAACAGAGCAGTTGCCGACGCTACCATCGGGATAGATGGTGCCGATGCCGGCGTTAGGCCAGGTTGAGGGCGTAGGGCCATTCTGATCATCCAATTCGATACGCATGCCATGACATTGCATACAACCTGTCTCCTGCGTGACATTGGAGAATTCAGGATGATTTTGCCCCTCGTGTACAAGCATCAACGTTTGCATGCCGTCCTTCGCCTCGACCTGCAATGCGGCCCGATAATGACCACTGCTGTCGAATTCTTCCGCTTCGTTGGGATGGCAATTGGCGCAACGGCTGGGCGGCACCAACACGGAGATATACGTGTCTGTCCCCTCCAAATCTTCGTGCTGCGTGGCGGTGGGGTCGTTCTTTTCGACAGCATGGCAATCTAAACAAGAAACGCTGACATGCCCGTGCCTACTTTCTCGCCAGTCATTGACGATGCCAGGGGTTTCTGCTTTATGGCATTCGATACATTCCTGGCTTACTTCATCCAGACCACGGGTGATGGTGAGTTTTTCGTTCACGGCCAGGTTGCCTGCATTGCGATTCATCTCGACCACAATGGTTTTGGGGCTGGCCGGGACGGCTGTTGGCGCCGGTTCAGCGGCCTGCTCCTGGGTGGTGGGATTGGTCGCATACTCTGATGTGCAGGCGGTAAGGCTGCCTACGATGAGCAATCCCAGAAGGATTAGGATGATCCATTTGTTGCGGGAAATCATTGAGTTCCTCCTCAATACGCTGCATTAGGGTTTTTGATGTAGTCCGACATATTTTTGTGGCCAACATGTTCATGGCATGAAACACATTTTTTATCCGTTTCGCCCGAGAAGTATTCTTTGTGGGGTAAAAAGGCTTTTGAGTTGCTCTGGGTGGCGGAGAGCAAGTTGTTGTGACAGCTCAAACAGCCCGAATCATACGTATACTCTTCCCGGCTTTCTCGCATCGCTTCCCAGTCGATGTTGTCCGGATCGCCGAAGTTTTCCACCAGAAGGTCATGCAAGCCCTTCGTTGCTTTGGTGGTAAAATATGCAACCGAACTGCTGTTGTCCAGGTGGCAGTTGGTGCACGAAGCCTGGAAGCCGTACTTTGAACTGCCACCATGAATATCTTGCTGATAAGCGGCCCAAAATGGCTCCATCGAATGACATTGAGCGCAAAAATCGGCATGCGCTGTGCGGTTGAGGCCTTCATCGGCAATGAGCCACGAAAAGAAGGGGAGCACAAACAGGGCGATGAAACCCACGATGACGATCAGCAGGATGAGCAACCACTTCGGAATTTTTTTGACATTCATTTTGTTGGCGGTATCTCGGTTCAGATTACAGCGGCGTGCGCAAGAAAAGTCTTTTTCAATTTGATTTTAATCCTACATTAATCATCATTTAAGCATATCCCAGACAGCCGCAACTGTCTTTGCGCTACTGCAAATTGGCATGGGTTATTTAGAAAATTGCCATCCCCACCATCCCCCTCACCCATCCAGATTGCTCAGCCCCTAACCGCCTTCCGCGAGGATGCGCAGATGGTCCGGATCGCAAAGCAGGATCCGTTGGCGCCCGATGGTGACGATGTCATCATCCTCCCACTTATGCAGCACGCGGCTAATGCTGTAAATGTTGGTTCCCGCCATCTCCGCCAGGTCGCGATGCGAAAGCGCCATATCGATCATGGTTCCGTTTTCGATTTCTTTCCCAACGAAGCGGGAAACATCTAACAGAGCGTGGGCGACGCGTTGTTCGACGCGTTCAGTGGCCAGTTTTTGCACCCGATCCTGTAAGCGGGCAAAGCGTCTGACGATCAAAGTCATGCTGTTGAGCGCCATTTGCGGGAAGCGTAGCATCAACTCTCGTACGCTTTCCGCATCCCACCAATAGATGTAACTCTCTTCGATCGTTTCGGCCGATACCAGGTAGGTCATGCTGGCCAGGGATGCGAAAAGACCAAAATAGCGTTTAGGAGAGATAATATCCACAAGCACCTGTTTGCCACCTGGTGTGAGTTGCGTCAGACGCACCTTGCCCGCCAGGACAAAATAGCAGGCGTCGGCAGGGTCTTCTTGGTGGAATAAGTAGCAATTTTCTGCTACGCACCGCATTTGTCCGGCTTCGACAAAAGCTTTGCATTCCTCAGATGGCAAACCCTGCAATAGGACAGAGTCACTGATAATGGCGATGATTTCGTCTTTTTGCATGGTCGGCGATGGATTACGCAAGTTGAATGATGCGGAGTGGTCGGTTAAGATGAACAGGCATCGGTTATTATCTCACACTTATCTTTTTCCACCAGAATTCCAGCCAGCATGGTGTGAATGGTGGCGTCGCAGTCAACGGATTCAGAATGGAGCGGATTTTCAGGTAAGGAACCGCCACCCCCAATATCCAGTATCAAATAGTCAATATCGAACAATGAAAACGGAAGTTGTTTTAGACGACCACTAAGCAAGATTCAGTTCCCGCCTCTGACCTCCGCCCCCCCGACCTCTGACCTCCCGCCTTATGTCCCGTCCCCGCCTTCTCGCCGACACCGGCCTGCTGTTCGTCGCCTTCATCTGGGGGCTGACCTTTGTCATGGTCCAGGATGCGGTGCACGAGTACCCGGTGTTCGCCTTCCTCAGCGCCCGTTTCACCTTCGCCTTGCTGGGGTTGCTGCCCATTCTCTGGTGGCGGCGGAACTACCTGCGGCGTTCGGAGTCAGAAGCGCCGCTGGGGCGACAACTGCTGGCCGGGATCGGGATCGGCGTCATTCTCTTCGCCGGGTATAGTTTTCAGACGGCAGGCCTGCTTTTCACCACGCCCGCCAAAGCAGGCTTCATCACCGGCCTCTCCGTCGTGATCGTGCCGCTGCTGGGCGTGATCTTTTTGCGTGATCGCCCTTCTCGGCGCGTGGTGTTGGGCATCGCCCTGGCCACGGTCGGGCTGGGTCTTCTCACGCTCAACGGCGTCGATCTGGCGATCGGCGTCAATCCCGGCGATGTGCTGGTGTTGTTTTGCGCGGTCAGCTTCGCCGGGCACATTTTCATCACCGGGCGTTTTGCGCCGGGCATGAACGCCCTGGTGTTGACCGTGGCCCAGATCGCCACAGTGGCCGTACTGGCGACGCTCGCCATGTTGCTGTTCGAGCAGCCCGAACACTGGCCTCCCGCCGGACAGCCGCTGTTCGCAGCCCTGTTCACCGGCCTGTTGGCGACCGCCCTGGCTTTTGGCTTGCAGACCACCGCCCAGCGTTTCACCACCGCCACGCACACCGCCCTCATCTTCGCCACCGAGCCGGTGTTTGCCGCCCTGGCCTCGTTTGCGCTCATTGGCGAATTGTTGGGGCCCACGCAATTGCTGGGCAGCGCCCTCATCCTGGCGGGGATGCTGGCGGCCGAATTGGGGCCGGAGTGAGTCACCTGCCACCTGTCACTTGTTGCCCCCCTACCCCTTCCGTTGCAATCGCTCCCACCG
>DUEF01000168.1 GCA_011176555.1 Caldilineae bacterium | reverse complement strand
GCCAGCCCACCCAGGTCTGGACCCTGCAAGGCGACCTGCTCAAGGGCGATCTCGCGGCGCTGCAAGCCCTGCCCGACACCTATCTCGGCCCGACTCTGCGCCTGAACAAGGGTGAGCGCCTGCGCGTCGACTTCAGCAGCCAGATCCCGCAAGAGACCATCGTGCACTGGCACGGCCTGCACGTCCCCGCAGAGATGGACGGGCATCCGCAGTACGCCATCAACCGGGGCGAAAACTACCAGTATGATTTCGAAGTGCTGAACCGGGCCGGGACCTATTGGTATCATCCTCATCCCCACGGCCTCACCGGGCCGCAGGTGTATGCGGGCATGGCCGGCTTCTTCCTGGTCAGCGACGAGGAAGAACGCGCGGCCGGGCTCCCCAGCGGCGAATTCGACATCCCCCTGGTGATCCAGGATCGCATTTTCGATGGCAACAACCAGCTCGTCTATCGGGGCAACGGCATGATGGACCAGATGATAGGCTTTTTGGGTGACCAAATCCTGGTCAACGGCCAACCTGATTTCACTCTGCCTGTGGCCACTCGCCCCTACCGTTTGCGTTTGCTCAATGGCTCCAACTCGCGCATCTACAAGCTGGGTTGGAGCGACGGTTCGCCTTTCACCGTGATCGGAACCGACGGCGGCCTGCTGGAGAAGCCGGTGCAGCGTCCCTACATCACCCTGGCTCCGGCCGAGCGCGTCGAACTGTGGGTGGATTTCAGCGACAGGGCCGTGGGGGACCTACTCACTCTGAAAAGCCTTTCTTTCGTTTCGCCCGCAGGCGGCGGCATGATGGGCGGCGGCATGATGGGCGGGGGCATGATGGGCGACGCTTCCTCCCTGGCCTTGGGCGATCCTTTCGACATCCTCACCGTGCGCGTCGAGACAAAATCGGATGAGCGCGCCAAACTGCCCGCCCGCCTCTCCACCATCGAGCGCATCTCGCCGCGAGAGGCGACCCAAACGCGAAGCGTTGCCCTACGCATGATGCCGGGGCGCGGCTGGACGCTCAATGGCCGCTCTTTCCAGATGACCGCGGTTGCTCGGGATGAGCGAGTGCGGTTGGGCAGCACCGAGATCTGGGAGTTCAGCAACGAAGGCGGGGGCAGAGGCATGATGGGCGGGGGCATGATGTCCTTGCCTCATCCTATGCACATGCACGGTGAGCAATTCCAGGTGCTGGATCGTCGGATCAGCCGCGGCGGTCGCTCTGCCTGGCAGAGCCTCAGCGAGGGCTTTGTCGATGAAGGCTGGAAAGACACCGTCCTGGTGATGCCGGGCGAACGGGTGCGAGTCATCCGCCGTTTCGAGGACTTCACCGGCCTTTTCCTCTACCACTGCCACAACCTCGAACACGAAGACATGGGCATGATGCGGAATTTCGAGGTCGTCGCCTGACACTAAGTAGTCGTCCAGAAATAACCTCCGGGAGGTGGCCGCTAAGGTCCCGACAAACGAAGTGGCGTTGGCCACCTCCCGGAGGTTGAATCAGGAAGTTATTCTTAGACGGTTACTAACGATCAAGGATCAAAGATTAATGATTAATGGCGTCAGTTGGCAGCTTCTTAATCTTTAATCTTTGATCGCTTCCAATATCCAATACCAAAAGAAAACATCGAGAATCCTCAACAATCAGAAATGAACACATGAATTCATCACAAATTGCAACTCAAGGCCTTAACCGCCGCGATTTCTTGCGCCTTTCCGGCCTGAGTGCGCTGGGCGTCGCGGCCGGAAGCGCCATTGGTTTCCCCGCCATCTCCACCGCCCTGGGCAAGCCGGCCAGCGGCGTCGTCGAACCTGATGTCGAAATCAACCTGGAAGCGGAGCTCAGCCAGACGCCGATCCTGTCCGGGCTGGAAACCCAGGTCTGGCGCTACCGGGCTGAACTCGTCAAAGGCCCGGCCGGGACCGTGCAACCGATCCCGAACACCTATCTCGGTCCGGCCTTTGTTTTTCGTCCCGGCCAGAACGTGCGTATCAACTTCACCAACCGTCTCGCCGAAGAGACCATCGTTCACTGGCATGGGCTGCACGTACCCCAGGCCGCCGACGGTCACCCCCGCCTGGTCATCGGCCCCAACGAAACCTATGTTTACGAATTCCAGGTGCTGGATCGCCCTGGCATGTACTGGTATCATCCCCATCCCCACGGTCGCACCGGCCCGCAAGCCTATCGCGGCCTGGCCGGACTCATTTTGATCACTGATGGGGCCGAAGCCGGGTTGGGACTGCCCACAGGCGAACGCGACCTGCCCCTGGTGCTCCAAGACCGCACCTTCGACGGCCAGAACCAGTTGCTCTACTACACCCACATGCGCGGTTTCCTGGGCGATCGGATTTTGGTCAACGGGCAACCGAATGCCAACCTGGTGGTAAAGCCCGCGGTTTATCGCCTGCGCATTCTCAACGGCTCCAACTCGCGCATCTACAAACTGGCCTGGCCCGACGCCACGCCCTTGACTGTGATCGGCACAGATGGCGGCCTGCTGGACGCCCCCATACAGCGCAATTACGTGACCCTGGCCCCGGCCGAGCGCGTCGATCTGCTGGTGGATTTCAGCCAATGGCCGACCGGCAGCACGCAGACCTTGCGCAGCCTCGCCTTTTCTGGCGGTGGTTTTGGCGGGGGAGGCGGCAATCCCACCTTGCCCAACGGCGCTGATTTCGCGGTCATGGCTTTTAAGATCAGCGATGACGCCACGGCTACGCCGGCCCCCACCGCTACTGTCGTCCCCACCGTCGCGCCCACCGCCACACCGACAACCTCTCCCCTCTCCACCGCCGCTTACCTGCCCATGATCTTCTCCCAGGGAAACGGTGCGAATTCCGGCCCGCCATCTGTATCCGGCCAGGCTGATTTTCGCGCCGACCAAGTCGAAGCAGTCCAGGCCGACCGCACTTTTTCGCTTTACATGCAATTCGGCCAATGGACGATCAACGGTCGCACTTTCCAGATGGAAGCCGTAGCGCCCGATGAGATCGTAGAGCTTGGCTCCCAGGAAGTATGGGAGTTCGCCAATCAGCAACCCGGCGGCATGGGCGGCATGATGGGCGGCATGGCCCATCCCATGCACATTCACGACCTGCAATTCCGCATCATCTCCCGCCAGGCCCCCACCGATCCCACGCAACGCTCGAACTGGGAAACGGTCAAAGATGGCTATGTAGACGGCGGCTGGAAAGACACCGTGCTGCTCATGCCCGGCGAGCGGGTGCAAGTGCAGATGGAATTCAAAGACTTCACCGGCCTCTTCCTCTACCACTGCCACAACCTCGAACACGAAGACATGGGCATGATGCGGAACTATCGTATCGTGGAGCCCGGTTCCTAATTCCGACCTCCGGGAGGTGGCCGCCGATATCTCGGTAGATCAAGCGGTATTGGCCACCTCTCGGAGGTTAACTCTGGACTTAGTTGCCAAAAATTTTTCTCTCACAGGAGTGCAAAAATGCGTAAAACAACCCTCATCACCCTGATTGTCGGCGCGGTTCTCGTGCTGGTCCTGGCTGCCTGCGGCGGTCAGCAAGCAGAAAAAACAACGCAGGCGGAACCGCCAGCAGCCACTCAGGAAGTGAACAAAGATGCCGAGAGTGGACACAACGAAGAAGCCGAAGGTGATGATCACGGCATGGAAGCTGACGACAACGATCAGGAAAACCCCATCGCCGCCACAGATGAAAGCATCGCCAAAGGTTCACAGATTTATGCTGCGAGTTGCGCGGCCTGTCACGGCGACACGGGTCTCGGTGATGGCGTGGCCGGCGCGTCTTTGGTTCCCCCACCCGCCAATCTGCATGAGGATCATGTGCAAGTGCTCAGCGACGGCGGCATGTTCTCCATCATCCGTAACGGCGTCGAGGATACCGCCATGCCCGCTTTTGACGAAACGTTGGACGAAGATGACATCTGGCATGTGGTCAACTTTGTTCGCACCTACCGCGAGAATTAGTCTCATCTGTTCCCGACCACCCACAACGCCCCGGCCCTAATCGTCACCCCCAACATCGCCCCCGCCAGCAACTGCGCGGGGGCGTGTTTTTTTGTGGGGCGATCGTTCCCAACCCCAGCATCGCCGTAAAACCACCACCCTCTACGGAACGACCAGCGAGAACTCCCGTTCGCCCAGGCCGTGATCCACGTCCGAGTAGATGCCCAGCGAATTGATCGCATACACCACGTAGGCGCTCTCCGTGGCGGGATCGTTCAGCGTGCTGTTGGGATCGGTGAAACTCAGCATCTCGTTCAGCGCGCCCGGCGTCACCTCGCCGACCTTGCTGGTGTCGGCATTGAGACGGTCGGGATAGGGATTGGGGCTGCGCCAGATCTCGTAGCGAACCACCGTGTCGTCCACATGCCGCCAGTGCAGGATCGCTTCGCCATTAGAGGCTTCGATGCTCAGGTCGGTGCTCACCGCTGCCGGTTTGGGGTTGAGCACCGCATCCGCCGTGGTGGTCTGTCCCCCCACCACATAGATTGGCTCGACCGTGGTCGTCTCATAGCCCGTCTTGCTGACTTCGATGCGGTAGCTGCCCCACGAGAGGCTGAAGGAATAGCCGCCATCTGCGGCCGTGGTCGTGCTGTCCAGCGGCGTCGATGTGTCGCTCAGGGCGTACAATGTCACCGTAGCGCCCTCCACCGCGGCAGAAGTGAGGCCATCGCTGATGACGCCGTCCAGCGTGGCCTGCTGCGACAGCGACTCGATGGCCGACTGGGCGTTAGCGATGCCCCAGCCATAACTGTTGTTGGGATGGCCGTCAGCATCACCGCCGCAGGTGTTGTCCACCATCGCATCCGCAGTGCGCTCGAGGATGGCCTGCGCCATCTCCGGTTGCCCCTTCAGGCTGGGCTCGGCCGAGAGCAACAGGGCGGCGACGCCCGCCACATGGGGCCCCGCCATGCTCGTGCCCGACATGGAGCCGTAGTTGTCATTGGGCGTGCTGGAGGTGATGTAACTGCCGGGGGCGCTGATATTGGGCTTCATGAATGTCTCGCCGCCGTAAGTCACGTCCCCGCGACTGCTGAAGCTGGCCAGGGAGTCATTGAACTGGGTCGCTCCCACCGCAAAGGATCGGGGGTAGATGGCGGGCGGGTCCTGGACGGTGTGGCAGGCGGAGCCTGCATTGCCGGCGGAGACCACCACCAGGATGCCGGCGTCGATGGCCGCATTCATGGAAGGTTCGATCACATCCAGGACATCAGAAGTGCAGCCCTCGCTCTCGGGACAGCCCCACGAGTTGTTCATCACGTCCGGTTTTTTGGCGGGATCGCCATCGGTGAGGGGATC
>DUEF01000167.1 GCA_011176555.1 Caldilineae bacterium | reverse complement strand
TAATATTCGAGTGTGCGCTTGCCGAAATGCTCCAATGCGTAATTCGGCTCGTGTACGCCTTCGTTGCAGTGCATGTGGGTGAGCACGCCGCGTTCATCGCCCATCGCAAAGGCCTGCCGGATGAAATCGGCGGAGCAGGTGAAGGTGGTGTGGAAGCACATCAGGCTTTGCACCAGCCCGTTTTCGCTCTGGCAGTGGTCGATGAACCGGGCGTTCTCCTGCAACCCCACCTGCCCGTTCTCCTTGCTTACTCGTTCGGTGGCCTCGAAGGAGAGAATGCCTCGCAAGCCCCGCCTGTCCACGACCTCTTTTTGAGCGAAGAGGGCGTCGGGGATGGCGAAGGGCGCTTCCAGGCAGTCGTAGAAGCTGGTGACGCCGCTGCGCAGCATTTCGACGCAGCCCCAGTCCGTGGCCGCGCAGATCATCTCGTGGTCGAGCGCGTCCTCCACCAGCGGCCACCAGAAATCGGCCAGGAAGGCCCAGAAATCGCTGGGCGCTTTGGCCAGGGGGATGCCATGCGCCAGCACGCCGTAAAGATGGGTGTGGGCATTGACAAAGCCCGGGGCCAGCACATGGCCGGAGGCGTCGATCACGTCGTCGTCCGGGAATTGCGCCCGCAGGTCGGCATTCGGGCCGACGGCGTCGATCCTGCCGCCGAGCACGCGCACACCCCAGTCGGGTTTAGGAAGCTGGCGGGGCGTGGTGATGAGGTGGGAGGGGAGGATGAGCATGGGGTCAGAAGTCAGAGGTCGGCTGTTCGTGTCTTATGTGAGGCCAAAAAACGAGGTGCGATACTACTCAAGGTTAAGGACGAGTACACGCCCTGCAATCGGTTCAGCATGTTTCTGCTCCACAATGCGTGGATTGACTTCCAGGATCATGTCTGTGAACCAACACAGCATGTCCATGCGCTCTTCCAGCAATAGAGACTGAAACCAGTGCGCCTTCGCTTCAATGCTCTCGTCTGCTCTGTCGTGAGATATTTTGTGCAAGGTCATTGTGAATGCTCTGCTGATCGTGTCATTGCGAGGCCTGGCAGGGCCGAAGCAATCCCCAAGGTGGATGTGGGAGTGAACGTTGGGGATTGCTTCGTCGCAAAAATCGCTCCTCGCAATGACAGGCTAGGCCTCCCGCAACGCCGCCCACACCTTTTCCGGCGTGAACGGAATCTGGCGGATGCGGGTTCCGGTGGCGTCGAAAATGGCGCTGGCCAGGGCCGGGGCCACGCCATCCTTGGGGATTTCGGCGATGGCCTTGGCTCCGAACGGGCCGGTCGGCTCCACCGTCTGCACCAGGATGACCTCCAGTTCCGGCATCTCGTCGGCGCGGTAGATCTTGTAGGGGCCAATGGCGGGATTGACCATGCGCCCGTTGGCGTCGTAGCGCATCTCCTCGGAATGCCCGTAGCCCAGCGCCTGGGTGACGCCGCCCTCGACCTGGCCGCTGGCGGTGATGGGATTGATGGCCACGCCACAATCCACGGCCATGACCAGTTTTTTGACTGTGACCTGGCCGGTGCCCTCGTCCACTTCCACCTCGGCGAACTGGGCGGCGAAAGGCGGCGGCGAGTCGGGCGACACGAACGAAGCAGTTGACATGATCTGCCGCTGCTGATCCTGGTGTAGCGAATGCAGGGCGACCGCCTCCAGCGAGACCGCGCGGCCATCCGGCGCCACCGCCTGCCGCCCCCGCAGCGCCACGCCCGACCAGTCACTGAGCCCCAGCATCAAACCCGCCCGCTCTTTGATCTGCTCCCGCACCTGTTCTGCCGCCTTTTTCACGGCTGTGCCCGAGATGTAGGTGGTGCTGGAGGCGTAAGCGCCGGTGTCGAAGGGCGTGAAATCGGTGTCGCTGGAATAGACGATGATGTCATCCACGGGCACGCCCAGCACTTCCGCTGCGATCTGGGCCAGCACGGTGTCCGAGCCAGTACCGAGGTCCGTGGCCCCCACCAGCAGGTTGAACGAGCCATCATCGTTGATCTTGATGCTGGCGCCGCCCATGTCCAGGCCGGGAATGGCCGTGCCGTGCATGCAGATCGCCACGCCCAGGCCTCGGCGCAGATGCGGTTTGCCGGGCACGGTATGCCAAGCGGGATCGCTGCGACGCTGCCAGTCGATAGCTTGCATGCCCTGCGCCACGCACTGGCTGAGACCGCTGCTGAGGATAATCGGCAGTTCGGAGATCTCCGCCTCGCCCTCGCCCAATTGCGGAGCAATGTCCATCGGATCGCCGACTTTGATCCAATTTTTTTGTTTGAACTCGATGACGTCCATGCCCAGGGCCACGGCGATCTCCTCCATGTGGCTTTCCAGGGCGAAATTGGCCTGCGGCGCGCCGTAGCCGCGGTAGGCTCCCGGCACGGGGATGTTCGTGTAGGCGACTTTGCAATCGAAGCGCTTGTTGGGGCAGTTGTAGGTGCTGAGCCCGCGTAAACCGGTCACGGTCTGTACGGTGAGGCCATGCGTGGCGTAAGGCCCGGTGTTGGCCACCACCGTCATTTGCTGCGACACCAGCGTCCCGTCCGCATTCACGCCCGTTTTGAACGTGATCGTCTGGGGGTGGCGGGTGCGACTCGACATAAACTCCTCTTCCCGGTTCAGTTCCATGCGCACGGGGCGGTTGGTGGCGATGACGAGATGCCCGACGATGTCCTCGATCAGCATTTCCTGTTTGACGCCGAAGCCGCCGCCGATCCGGGGCTTGATCACGCGGATGCGCTTGACAGGCAGACCCAGCAGGGGGGCCACCATGCGACGGGTGTGGAAGGGCACCTGCGTGGACGTTCGCAGCACCAGGCGTTCGTCCGGGTCCCAATAACCGATGGTGATGTGCGGCTCGATAGGCGTGGCGTGCACCTGATGCACGTAATACTGATGCTCGAAAACATAGTCCGCCTGCGCGAATCCGCTTTCCACATCGCCGACCTGCGCCTCGATGTAATGACTCATGTTATGCGCGGCGTCGTAAGCGCCATCCAGATCCGGCTCGTCGTGAATCACCGGCGCGCCTTCTTGGATGGCCTCGTTCTCATCGAAGACCGCGGGCAGCACCTCGTAATCCACCTTGATCAATTTGATGGCCTCTTCCGCGATTTCGGGCGTTTCTGCCGCTACCGCCGCCACCCGGTCGCCGACATAGCGCACCTTGTTGTCGAAACTGACCTGATCCAACGGCTTGGGGTTGGGGTAGGATTGCCCGCCCGAAGCGTAACGCACCCGCTCGATATTGCCGTAGTGGATGACGGCGTGTACGCCGGGCAGGGCGCGGGCCGCGGCATCGTCGATGTGGAGGATGCGGGCGTGGGCGTGGGGGCTGGTGAGCAGCTTGGCATACAACATGCCCCGCATCTCGAAATCATCGACAAAAGCGGGATTGCCTTTCGCCAGCTTGAGGGCGTCGACCTTGGGCTCCGATTTGCCCACGACTTGCAAATCGGGCGCTTCCGGGGCGACGACGAATTTGGGGGCCACGCGCCGCCGTACGTCCACCGCCGGCCCCCCGCCCGCCATCTCTGGCCCGGCCTGCCAGCCTGGTTCTCCACCGTATTCTTCATCCGGCCCGCCCGGGCCACCGAACCAGTGGGGCGGCAACTGCACTGGCGTCACCACATTGGGTTCGACAGGGGTGGGCTCTTCCCCGCGCAGGATAGCGGCCGCTTCCAGCACCGCCTGCACAGGCTTGACATAACCGCTCTCCCGATCCAGGATGCCCGACAGCGCATCACGCACTTCAGCTTCGCTGGGATCGGAATTTTTCTCCAGCAGCGCTTTCGCCGCCAGGATCATCGCCGGCGTGGAATAACCGGACTGAATGGCTCCCGTGCGGATGAAAACTTCCTGGATGGGATGCAATTTCGTGCCCTCCGACAGCCCCTCGACCGTCTCGATGCTGTGGCCGTCCGCCTGCGCGGCCAGCAAGATGTCGGCGTTGACCAACTCGCCATCGAGTAGGATGGCGGCCGCGCCGGTTTCGCCCGTGTCGGAGCCGTAGCGCACGCTGAAATAGCCTTCCCGCCGCAGCACCCGCATCAGCGTGTCGCCAGGTTGGCAGGTGAGGGTTTTGTCGATGTTGTTTATGGTTAAATTGATTTGCATGGTTTTCACTCGATTTGTGTTTGTTGTTGGGTATTGGCTATTTGGTATCGGATATTGGCAGTTGCCGTCGTCAATATCCAATATCTAATACCCGGTATCCCACACCCGGTTAATTGAGATGCGCCACTACCCGCTCTGATAGCACCACCGCCATCTCCCGCCGGTACTCGCTGCTGCCACGGAAGTCGGCGGGCGGGTCGAGTGAGGCAGGCTGGTCGGGTTCAACCAGGATGGGCGTGTCAGCGACGCCGCACAGGGCTAGCAACACCCGGCCATCGGCTGTCTTGCGGCCCACTGCGGCCACGATGGGCTTGTCGGCAGGGGTGCGGGCCACGCGTTCGCTGGCGGTTTCGCCATCCGTGGCCAGCGAGATCTCGGTGATGATGCCGCCTTCCACTGAGCCTGTGACATCCGCCAGGAAGTCGGACAACGGCATCGTGCTGGTTCCGGCCAGCGTCTGCACCGTCACACCCGCTTCGCAGACCAACAGCGCCGCCAGCAATTCGCTCTCGGGATCGGCGTCGACGATGACGCCACCAAGCGCGCCCTGGTTGCGGAAGGTGTTCGGGCCTTCTCGATGCGCGGTTTCACGCACCAGGGCCGGGACTTCCTCCGCCTCGACGATGGCCTGGAGCCGGGTCATGGCTCCCACCAGCAGGCGATCTCCCGCCCTGTGGATGCCATCCAGCCCGACGGCTTGCAAATCGACGACTTCATCGACGCCCTCCAGTTTGCGGGCGTTCAGTTGTGTGCCGCCAGCAAGCACGGCAGTGGCGATCCCCGGTCGGGCCAGCAAGTCCAAGGCGGCTTCCACAGTCTCGGGGCGGTGGTAGGATTTGATACGTGTCATAACATGCTCCTTTGCACGATTTTTTGCTGTCATTGCGAGGAGCGGAGCAACGAAGCAATCCCCACACTACATGATCGGGGATTGCTTCGGCCTGTCGGCCTCGCAATGACAATTCAGGGTCATTCTACAACAACGCCAGAGCCTCGTCCACCGTGGCGTCGGCGTGAATCAGGGCGGCGATTGCCGCGGTCATCGCCGCGGGATCGTCCGCCTGGAAGATGTTGCGGCCAATGGCGACGCCTCGCGCTCCGACATCCAGGGCCGTGCGGATCGTCGCCAGCATTTTGCGTTCGTCTCCCTTCCTGGCTCCGCCCAGCATCACGGCCGGCACATAGCAGGTGGCCGTCACCTGGTCGAAGCCCTCGGCGTAGGGGATTTTCACCCAGTCGGCGCCCAGTTCGGCGGCGACGCGGGCGGAAATGGCGATGCTCTCGGCGGTGCGGTATTCGGGGCCGCTGTCGAAGCCGCCGGGGACCATCTCGCCCATCACGGGTAGGCTCCAGCGGTGTGCTCGCCCGACCACTTTCGCTAGCGTGCGCAGGGTCGCTTCCTCCTCCGGCGCGCCGGGAAAGGCGGAAACGGCGACGGCGTCAGCGCCCAGGCGCAGGGCGTCTTCGATGGTGTAAAATTGCGAGCCTGGCCCCATGTCGCCCAGTTTGGTGCCGCCGCCATCCAGGCGCAGGATCAGGCCCAGGGGAGCGATCTCGCGGGCGAAACGGGTGGCCACGCCATAACTGGTGAGGATGGCGTCGGCGCCTCCGGCCACGATTTGGGCGAGTACGGTGGTCGGGTTTTCAAGACCTCTGGCCGGGCCATCGATCAGGCCGTGGTCCAGGGCGACAATCAGGGCTTTGCCGTCGGGTTGGAAGATGTGGTTGATGCGTCGGGTGGTCATAAAATGTAGCTCCTGGCATTCTGAGATTTGTAGTGGTCAGCGTATTGCGTGTTCCGTGATGCGTGGCCAAATGAACGGAACACGCAATACGCAACACGTGAGTTCATTCAACGATCTTCACCCGCCCATCCCGCTTCGCTCCACCTGTTTTCGTCACACCGCCGACTTCGCTGAGGTAGGTGACGAGTTCTTTGCGCAGGAAGAGGTTCATGGGTTGGTGCGGGAGGTCGTTCAGGTGTATGAGCGGCAAGTCGGGGGCGGCGTAGCTTTCCCAGGCGGCGGCGGGCATGCGCACGAAGCTACTGGACGCCAGCAAGAAAGTGCGGTTGCGTAGATCGGCCAGGGGCTGGCCCTGAAAACGGATGTCCTCGGCCCGGGCCTGGCTGCGTTCTGCGCCCAGGATGAGGGTGTAGCGTAGCTCGTGACTGAAGTGCAAGAAGCCGCGCTCGGTGTGCGGCTCGTCGGCGCGGTCGCAGCGCAGGGCGTTGTCCCTCACCAATTGTTCGAGCTGGACGCCGGTCAGCCAGTACAGGGCGATGGTGTCGGCGAAGGGCATGACGTTGAACCAGTCACCGAAGGTGATTTCGTCGCCAACCGGCACGCCGACGCGGGCGCTGGAGGCGTCCACAAAGGCCAGATCGACTTCGTGTCCGTGCGCTCTGGCGCGAGCCGCCAGTCCCTCGGCGATGAAGTTGGCGAAGGCCGATTCCCGGGCCGCGAAACAATTCTGCACGTTGAGCGTGTCCAGGTCTTCGCAATTGGCGGTGCGCCCCAGGGGACGCGTGAGTAGGGGCATGACCTCGCTCGCCAGCGGCTGCACGTAGTCCTGCTCGAATTGTTGATCGGTGGGGAGATAGGCTGTGGGTTGGAGCCGGGCGTTGGTCACGGTCGCGGTGGGGCGCAGGCTGATGGTCACTTCACCCAGGTAGCGCCCCAGCGTCCCCGCCTGCACGATGGGGATGCCGTTGACGATGTTGTTCGGCGTCAGACCCTGTTCGTTGAGGACGTGATGGGTGTGACCACCCACAATCAGGTGCACGCCGCCGCGGGGCAAGGCGCGGGCCAACTCCACATCTCCGGCGGCGCCAACAGTAGCGCCGCTGCCTCCTTGCAGACTGTAACCGAGATGGCTGAGGATGATGAGCACATCGCAGAGGGGGCGCAGGGCGGGCAGGATGTTGTGCGCAGTCTGGATCGGGTCGGCGATGTAGAATCCACTGTTTGGGGATTGACGAATCTGGCCGGGCGTGGTCAAGCCCACCACGCCGATGCGGATGCCTTTGCGGATGAAGAGCGCGGCGGGATGGTATAGCCCTTGCAACGGTGGTTCGGCGACGAGATTGGCGGAGAGCCGGGGGAAGCGGGCGTTGCGCTCGACGGAACGGGCCAGCGCGGCCGCGCCCATGTCGAGATCGTGGTTGCCGAACGTGACGGCGTCCATGCCCGCGGCCGAGTACAGATGGTAGCCGACGTGTATCTTGAAGGATTCGTCGCTGTCCCCGAGTAGTTCATCGAACACGAAGCCGATCAAGTCGTCGCCTGCGGAAAGGGTGAGGATGGCCATGTCAGGATCGTCGCGGAAACGGTGGCGCAGGCTGCGTATGCGTCCCACGATCTTCGAGAAAATGGGAATATCTCCCTCCGGCGTCAGGCGGCAAACGTGGCCATGCAGGTCGTTGATGTGCAAAACGCAGAGCCGGGCGCTGTGCGCAGCCGAGAAACTGCGCCGCGGCGGCAGCGACACGCCCTCCGCTAACTCGACATGGTGAATCGGGGCGCTGGCGGCGTCACCCTCGAACAGAAAAAGCTGCGCGCCGTAGGCTCCCACAGGATTGGGGGTTCCTCGAATCAGGCGGAGTGTGCCCGGGGAGGGCGCCGATGCTGGAGTCGTCATGGTCTTGCTGGTATTGGATACTGGGTATTGGCTATTCGCAGATCAGATGGCAGCGGAGAGAATACCCAATATCGAATATCCGATGCTCAGCCGATACGCTGGAACATAGCAGGCGTGATCTGGTAGATTGGCGGTTCTCCGGCGAAGAACCGGCGCAATTCCTCCACCGCCAATTCGCCCATGCGACTGCAATCTTCGATGCACCCGGCGGAGTGTGGGGTGAGGACGACGTTCTCCAGGCGCCGCAAGGGGCTGTCGGGCGCGGGCGGCTCGGGATCGGAGACATCGAGGAAGGCGAAGAAACGGCCTTTTTGCAACTCGGCGATGAGGGCGGGCTCGTCGATCAGCGCCCCGCGGGCGGTGTTGATCAGCAAGGCGTCATCTTTCATCAAGGCCAGGCGCTCGGCGTCGAGGAGATGGTGGGTGTCCGCCTTGAGCGGGGCGTGAAGAGAAACCACGTCTGCTCGCTCCAGCAATGCTTCTAGCCCGACCTTTTGCGCACCCATCCTGGTCGCTTCCTCAGCCGAAACGAAGGGATCGTACAGGAGGATGGTGACATCGAAGGCCTGGAGCAGCTTGATCACATGCCGACCTACGTTGCTGGCCCCGATGATGCCGATCTGTTTGTGCACGAGTTCTCGCGCCGGCCACCAGTCTGTTTCCCGCCAGCCTCCTGTCCGCACGTGCTGCGCCAGTGGCCAGACCTTTTTCATGCCGACGATCATCAGGCCGAGGGTGGTTTCGGCCACATCGACGGCCAGGATCTTGCCGGCGCTGGTGACATGGACGCCTCGCTCCCAGAGGGCGTCGGAGACGAAGCGTTTGACGCTGCCGCCCATGTGGGCCATGGCCTGCAGTTTGGGCGCCGCCGCCAGCACGTCGGCGTCGAGTGGGGCTACGCCCCAACTGGTGATGCAGGCGTCAGCGGCTGGGAGCAGGGCGAGCAGGTCGGATTTAGTGGCCGGGTCGGGGCCAGGATGATGGATGACGTTGGCAAAGGCGTCCAGCGCTTGCCAGGCCGTCTGGTTGAACATGCGTTGGTAGTTGTCTTGGCCGATGGTGATGGCGATGGTGTTTTTTTGCATGTTATCGACTGGGGGGTGATGGTGCATCTGCCAGTTGTACGTGAGGATAGTTTCGTATTTTTGTGTTGGCTGTCAGTAAAGGGATGTTGTATGCCCGAGAGGTTGCAACGATAATCTGATCAGCCGGATCGCGATGAAAGTAGCCTGGCAATTGAGTGGATTCCACCGCAATTTTGGGAGTGAGTTCGAGTAACTGCATCCCGGGATAGGCGAGCGCCAAGTCTATCCATTCATTGACGGGCAATTTCAATTGTAGCCGCCCCTTTTCAACAAGTTTTGCGACTTCCCAGCACGAGATGACACTTACCCCAATTCCATCGCTTTCTTGAGAGAGGATTAGATCTTGCCAGACTGCTTTGAGATCATCAGTCCCGTTGACCAACCAAATCCAAATATGAGTATCCAGAAGGATCATTTAAGCACTTCCCAATCTTTCTCTGCAACTGGCTCCATCGGACTGTCATATTTGACCACACTATCTCGCAATAGATTAGTGTCATAACCGGTGTTCACTGTTTCATTTGCCAGAACTATGATTTCTACGACTGAACCGGCGGGAAATGGAAGCGTCTCTAGTTGAAGTGTGCCGTTGTTGTCGATGGTCGTAATGGTTCGATATGCATACATAAGATTCTCCTGCCATGTGCTTTGGATGGATACGCTGGCTGAATAAATTATAGCGCAAAAGCCAGATAGAGTCAGTTCGAGTGTTGCCAAGCGCGGATGAGTAGCGCTCGATCATCCCGCCTCATGCTTACGGTGGCCGAAGCGTTCGCCGCCGTCGATGAAAAGGACGTTGCCGGTGACGTAATCGGCCCGCACGAAATAGAGGACGGCTTCGGCTACGTCTTCTGGTGTTCCCCAGCGCCCGAGCAGGGTCTTATCCGCGGTGCGGGCGATGCGTTCAGGAGAATAATCGGTCGGAGGCAACACCGGGCCGGGAGCGACAGCGTTCACGCGCACGGCCGGAGCCAGTTCTAGCGCCAATTGCCGGGTGAGCGCCATGATCGCCGCTTTGCTTACGCTGTGGGCGATGAAGTTCGGCCAGGGCTCGAAAGCGGACAGATCGGTGATGTTGATGATTGCGCCTTCGCCCCTGGCCAACATGCCGGGAGCAACGGCGTTGGCGCAAAAATAGGGACCGTCGATGCCGATGCCGGTCACCCGGCGCCAGTCGCTATGGTCGTCCGTGGGGAAGGGCGTTTCCCAGTACAGAGAAGCGCTGTTGACGAGGATATCGACCCCGCCCAGGCGTTCTTCCGCCAGCCGCACCATGGCTTCGACCTGTTTGACGTCGGCGATGTCGGCCTGGATGGGCAACGCTTCCACGCCCAGCGCCCGCGCCACGACAGCCGTCTCCTCAGCGGCCTGTGCGGACGAGTGGTAGTTGATGATGACGTTGGCGCCGGCCCGCGCCAGGGTCAGGGTGATGGCCTTGCCGACGCGATGCGCTCCGCCGGTGATGAGGGCTGTTTTTTCGGTGGGATTCATGGAGGTGGTGGGGTGTTTTTCGTGTTGCGTATTGCGGCTGATCTCCGACTTCCGACCTCTGATCTCTGTCCTAGTCCACAACCACGCCTGCTCGCTCGAAGAGGTTGGCGCACGACTGCCGGGCTTGGGCAAGGAGCGCTTTTTCGTCGAGGACGGTGATCTCTTTGTGGCGCATGAGGATTTTGCCGTCGACGATCACGGTGTCCACGTCGCGGGCGCCAGCGTTGTAGACCAGGGCCGAAGGCGCGCGGTGCACCGGCATGGCCAGCGGCGTGTCCAGATCGACCAGAACCACATCCGCTTTTTTGCCGACCTCCAGCGAACCGATTTGCTCAGGTTGGCCGAAGGCCACGGCGCCGCCCCGGCAGGCCATCCACAGCACATCTTCGGGCAACAGCGCCATGGCGTCGAGGGTGTTGACTTTGTGCAGCAGGGCCGTGACTTTGAGCGTTTCCATCATGTCCTGGTTGTTGTTGCTACCGGGGCCATCGGTGGCCAGGGCGACCGTGATGCCGGCGTTGCGCATGTCGGGCACGCGGGCCACGCCGGACGCCAGGTACATGTTGCTCACCGGGCAGTGCACGACAGTAGCGCCACTATTGGCGATGAGGTCGATCTCGTGGTCGCTGAGCCAGACGCTGTGCACCACCCGGAAACCTGGCCCCAGCACACCCAGTTCATCCAGCCATTCGATGTGGCGATTGCCCCGGCTCTCCAGGTTCATTTCCACTTCGGTTTTGGTTTCGGCCACGTGGATGTGCGTGCCTGATCGCCAGTCCTGCGAAATTTCGTGGGTGTGCAGCATGGTGGCGTCGCTGCATCCCCAGGGAATGAGCGGGGCGAATTCGACTCGGATACGGCCGTTGTCCCGTCCGTGCCAGGTCTGGCGCAGTCGGGTGGTCTCGGCCACGATTTGCTCGGGTGTTTCCATGAAGGCGGGGTGATAATCCTGGTCTGTCCAGCCCCGGGCCAGCATGAAGCGGATGCCTAGCTCCTCGGCGGCCCGGCAAACGCCATCGTCATTGTGCGGATCGGTGTGGACGTACTGGTGATCGATGACGGTGGTGGCTCCGCTTCGCAGGTTTTCGATCAGCCCGACCATCGCCGCGATGTAAGCCTCTTCCTCGGTCAGGGCCTGCGCCACCGGCCAGATGGCGGCTTTGAGCCATTCTAGCAGGGGTTTGTCATCGGCCAGGCCGCGGATGAAGCTCTGGAAGAGATGCGAGTGGGCGTTCACCATGCCCGGCATTACGGCCATCAGCGAGGCGTCGATGATCGTATCGGCTTTGCGTGCGGTTGCCGGGGCTTCGCCCGCGCCCACGGCCGTGATGCGGTCGTTCTCGATCAGGACATAGCCGGGATTCAGGACTCGTTGGGCATCGTCGATGGTGACGACAGCGCTGTTTTGGATGAGAATAGTCGTGGTCATTGTTGTTTCCTTCGTGTGTCATTGCGAGGCCAGAGGCCGAAGCAATCCCCAAGGTGCATGATCGGGGATTGTTACGTGTCATGCCGGTTGGGGATTGCTTCGTCGCCAAGCGATGCGTCGCATCGTCCGCTCTTCGCAATGACACTATGCGATGCGATACAGCAACGCCTTGCCTTCGATGTGATTGACGATGTTGGTGTAATCCTTGAGTCGCTCTCTGGCAGCGGCGGCAGCGCCCCCAGCGGCGATGTGCGGAGTGAGCAAGATGTTGTAGCCTTGCTTCGCAAGCGGGAGCAGGGGGTTGTCCGGGCGGATAGGCTCCCACTCGAAGGTATCGAGTGCGGCCCCGCCCAGTTTCCCGGACTCGACCGCTTGGGCCAGCGCCGCCTCGTCGATGACGCTGCCGCTGCCACAACTGACGATGCACGCCTCTTCCTTCATGCGAGCGAAAACGGTCTCGCCAAGCAACTGGTCGGTTTCAGGAAAGTACGGTAGGAGCATGACCAGATAGTCGCTCTGGCGGAAAAGCGTCTCTTCATCGACATAACGGATCGCCAATTCTGCTTCGACGCTTTCCGGCAGACGGCGGCGTTTGTGGTAGAGGACATCAACGTCCCAACCTTGCAGGCGACGAGCCAACTCAGCGCCGATTTCGCCAAAACCGATGATGCCAATGGTTTTTTGCCACAGGCCCTCCACCTCGGTGCGGCCCGACCAGTTGTAGGCGAAGGTGTCTTCATCGGTGCGTTTGCTCTCGCCCCATTCCCCGCTGGCGGCCAGGGCGATCGCCTCTGTCTCACGCAGCTTCTTGCTGAGCGCCAACATTTGTAGGACGAGGTGCTCGGCTACGCGGATTACGGAGCCCACCGGCCAGCGGCAAACGATTACGCCCGCCCGTTTCGCCGCCTCCGTGTCGATGTCATGCGTCAGAGAGCCCAGGCGCAAGATCATCTGGAGTTCAGGGGCCGCCTGGATCATTTCAGCGTCGATCGCACCCACTCGCTCCGAGATCAGGTATTCGGCATCGGCCAGGGCTGCGAGCAGGGTGGTTCGGTCTGGCCGTCGCAACATGATGATGTCGAGAGTGTCCGGTGCGGCCTGCAACGCTGTTTGCTGGTGACGATGACCTCGTTCGGTAGTGAAAACGGCTTTGTACATAAGCATCGAACCGGGAGAAAAGGCGGATATGACGGGGTGTAGCGATAGCGCTGATAATCATACCACCAAATCGCTGTTCCCGCTTGATGCTATCTGTTATGCGTCTGGGGTGTTGGTTTCAATCACCCGTTTGTACCACAGGGCGCTGTCCTTGGGGATGCGCTGTTGCGTCTCGTAGTCCACGTACACCAGCCCGAAACGTTTGCTATACCCAAACGACCATTCGAAATTGTCCATCAGCGACCACACGAAATAGCCCTTGAGGGGAACGCCGGCGGCGATGGCCCGGGCCGCGGACTGGAAATGACGGCGGAGATAAGAAATGCGGTCAGCGTCATGCACATGGCCGTCATCAGAAAGGAGGTCGGGGTAAGCGGCCCCGTTCTCGGTGACGTATAGGGCGGGGAAGCGGTACTCGAAATGCAAGCGGCCCAGCAAATCGTAGAGCGACTCGGGATGCACTTCCCAGCCCATTTCGGTGCTTTCGCCCGTGTGGTGCACGGTTTCGGGGAGATTGTCTTTTGCGGCGTTATCCCGATGAATGCCGCGCGTGTAGTAGTTGACGCCCAGGAAATCGATGGGGACGGCGATGGCGTCCATGTCGCCGGGCTGGATGTAGTCCAGTTCCCGCTGGTAGGATTGAACGATGTCAGCCGGGTAGCCCCGACCGCTGATCGGATCCAAATACCAACGATTGGTGACGCCATCGAAATACCGGGCTGCAGCGCGGTCGGCGGCGCTGGGCGAGGCGGGCACTTGCGGCCCCAGGTTGAGGACGATGCCGACCTCGGCGTCGGGGCTGTTCCGCCGCAAAACCGGCACGGCCCAGCCATGAGCCAGGAGCAAATGGTGGGAAGCGGGCAGCATCTCGTCGAGGTCCTGATGTCCGGGCGCGTGAACGCCCATCAGATAGCCGAGGGAAGCGATCACCCAGGGTTCGTTCAACGTCATCCAGTTCTTCACCCGATCACCCAAATGCTGGCTGACCACGTCGGCGTATTCGACAAAGGCTTCGGCAGTCGTGCGCGCAGGCCAGCCGCCCTCATCTTGCAGCGCCTGGGGTAGATCCCAGTGGTAGAGCGTGGCGAAAGGCGTGATCCCGGCTTCCAGCAAACCATCGACCAGGCGACTGTAAAAATCTAACCCGGCCTGATTGATCTGACCCCGACCGTCTGGCAGGATCCTCGGCCAGGCGATGGAGAAACGGTAGGCGTGCAGGCCCAGGTCGGCCATGAGACGAATATCGTCGGGCCAGCGGTGGTAGTGGTCGCAAGCCACATCGCCGGTGTCGCCGCCCCACACCTTACCGGGCGTGTGGCTAAACCGATCCCAAATCGATTCGCCCTTGCCGTCTGCGTTCCAGGCGCCTTCAATCTGGTAAGAGGCGGTGGCCGCTCCCCAAATGAAATCGGATGGGAATGTAGTCATTGTAGTTCGCTCCTGGTCTACGGATTTCCCGGTTTATTGGTCCACGGGCGCGCCGCACTTGCCGCAAAAAACGTCATTTGGGCGCAAAGATGCTCCGCATCGTCCGCAAAAACGATCTGTCGAGGCTCTGGTCACGCGTTTCACCTCACCATTGCTGGCGGATTTCTTCAAGGCGGGGGGGATTTCTCGTGCGGACATCACCTCCGCCTCGATTTCAGCATCCAATTTCGGCGAGACCAGTTGCGTTTCCAGTTGGTCGATCTGGCGTAACACTGCTGCAGCGTTTTGCTTCAGTCGCGCAGCTTGTTGATCGTAATCTTCTTGGGATAATTTACCGGTTTGCAGATCGAAGCGAGCATCACGGATAGCCTGGTAGAGCATGTCGCGTTGGCTGTACAATTCCGCCAGGCGCGGGTCTTCCCCGGTGGCGGGGACAGCGCCCACAGGTTGGGGTCGGAGAAATGGCCAGAGCACAACGGCGCCGGCAAGGAGGATGAGGAGAAGAGCGATTAGAAACCACATAGGCGGGAGGTGGGGAATGGTCAATGGACAATTGTCAACGAACAATGGTCAATGAAGTAGGTTGTCTTCAGGATTGATGTCGGTATTCTGCAACCCGTGTGGACTGGTTTTGGGTGGCTGCCCTGGATTTCGATCCGGGAGTTGGGGCCAGATATTGGGTATTTGCTGTTGGTTTCTCAAACAGCCTCATTATCCAGTATCAAATACCCACTATCGAGCAATGCAAGGGGAAGCTATTTTTAGATACCACTAGGCGGGTTGAGGGACGGCGGCGGGGGTGCGGGCGCGACGGGTGGCGCGCTTGGGAATCGGCCAGAGCGCGAAGACGGTTCCGGCAATCATCGTCAAGCCTCCCAACCACATCCACAGCATCAAGGGGTTGACGAAAAACTCGAACGCGGCCAGATCGCCATTGTTCTCGAAGCCATTGAAGACGACGTACGCATCTTCTCGCAGGTTGGTGTGGAGCCCCACCTCGGTCGTTGGCCCCATATCTTGTCCGCTGATGGCGTCGTAGAAATTCATGCTGGGTCGCAGGTTGGCGACTTCCTTGCCATTGCGTTCCACCAACACATGGGCGATGACCTCATCGTGGTTCGAGGCCCGGTTCTGTTCAATGCCGGTGTAGGTGAATGTGTAGCCGCCCAACGTGGCGGATTCGTTCAACGTCAGACTTGTTTTCAGATTGAATTGGAAGCTAGTGGCTCCGGCGACGGCGACGGCGATCATCACCACGCCCAGGTGGACGATGTATCCGCCGTAGCGGCGTTGATTGCGAGCCATCACCCGTCCCAGCGCCAGCGGCCAGCTTTCGCCCGTGGCCTTGTGCCGGGCCCGCGCGCCGCGGTAATACTCCCAGAGGATGGTTCCCACCACCAGGGCCGAGGCGGACCAGGCCAGGATTGGCGTCCATTTGCGGGAAATAAACATGAACACGACCAGCGCGATTGCAATCGCCAGAGCAACGGGTGGCCCCAGGCTTTTGCGCAAACCCTCAGGCGAACTCCGTCGCCAGCCCAGGAGCGGGCCAATCCCCATCAGCACCAGGATGGCGAGGAAGATTGGGCCATCGACTTTGTTGAAATAAGGGGCGCTCACTGCGATTTTGGTGCCGGCCACCGCTTCGGAGATGATCGGGAAGATCGTGCCAAATAGCGTTACGAAAGCCGCCACAACGAAAAGCACGTTCACGTACAAAAACGCTGATTCTCGACTGAGCATCGAATCCAGTTGTGCGTCTGACTGGAGTTTTGGCAGACGATACCAGAGTAGAACCAGGAACCCGAGGAAAGTGAAAACAATGAAACCCAGGAATAGGGGGCCGATGTTGGAGATGGCAAAAGAATGCACCGAATCGATGATGCCGCTACGTGTGATGAAGGTGCCGATGATCACCAGCCAGAAGCTGAGAAACGCCAGCACCATATTCCACACTTTGAGCATCCCGCGCTGGTGTTGAATCATGATGCTGTGTAGGAAAGCGGTGGCGGTTA
>DUEF01000166.1 GCA_011176555.1 Caldilineae bacterium | reverse complement strand
GAGATCGAGGGTGGGCTGAATGGCGTTGGCCGCGTCCGGGATCAGGCTTTCGTCCACGACCTGACCATCCAGCCAGAAGCGCACGCCGTCGTCGGCCTTGAGCTGGAAATGGTAGACGCCGTCGCTCGGGACCAGGAGTTCGCCGGTCCAGATGACGCTGAAGGGGCCGAAAACGGGTTCCGCCTCGGGCCACGCCGCCAGCAAGAAAGGATCGACCTGTTGCATCAGCGGCGGCGGCGCCCACTCACTGCCCCGGAAGTAGGTTCCGAGCAGGCCGTCGCCGCTGGGGGCCTTGTTGAAAAGATAACGGTCGGGCACAGGGCCGTCGCCCTCGGGGCCATCCCAGAAAACGACCGCTTCCTTTGCGCACAAATCCATCGGCAGATCGCTGATGCTGAGCGCGTGCAGGCCTCTGCCCAGGAAGCGTGGAGTCCCGTCGATGACCTCGCCGTCCAGGGTGAGGGTGGCTCCGGTTGGGGCCGTGAGCGCGTACTCGCCGCTGGTGGGGATGGAGATGCCGCGGATGCTCGCGGCCTGCTCCGGGTTGTTGGCGGCCTGCAACGCCGAGATCTCGTCGCCGGGAATGGTGACGCTGAGGTAGAGCGGTCGATCCAGGCGGTCGTAAACGATTTCGGCTTCGGTTCCGGGGTAGAAATAGCGGAAATGGTCGAGGACGTATTGGAAATGGGTGTCGAGCAGGAAGAGGGCGTTGTCGCCGCCGAGGTCGGGTAGGGGGATGTCGAGCGCGGGTTCGGCGAGTTGGTAGCCGGGCTGATCCAGGCCGCCGCCCAAATGGTCGAAGGGCGAGTAGCTGAGTACGCCGAGTTGGAAGCCGGTGGGGCGAGAAGGCTGGTAGGAATAGACGCGCAAAGGTGAGAAATAGTAGAGGCGGGGGCTGAGATAGAGCTGGTGATCGTTCCGCTTGGCCATCACTTCCCAGGCCACCTCGTTTTCCAACGGCGTGAAAGCGCTGTACACGCTGGGATCCTGGGCCTGTCGATGCCAATACACATCGTAATTCAACCACCCCGCCGCGACCAGACCGATCACAGCCACCAGGCCCCACAGCCAACGCCAAACATTGTAGCGCCGACCCTGACAAATCAGCGACCGCAAGCCCAGATCATAAGCGTCGGCCGCGAGGATGGCGACTGCCGGCGCCACCGCCAGGGTGCGGAAGGCCTGTGGCGCTTCCGCCAAACTGGAGAGGATGCCCCCCAGCAGGGTGACGCCCACCCAGATCAGCAACAACATGCGCCGGTGATCCCGCCAGCGCCACAGGGCCCAGGCCGCGCCCAGCAGGAAAAATGCGCCGGTGATGGGATCGAGCATGGGTTCGCCGGGCAGGTTGTGGCGGGGATTACGGTCACCGGCGATGTGGAACATCTGCAAATGCCGGCTCACCGCCTCCCGCAGCGGCTGCAAATTACCGGCGGCCTCGATGTCGTGCGTGATGCTGACTTGTTGGCTGCGGTTGAGCAGGGTGAAGGGATTTTTGGCGTAGGTGAAGGCGAGCGGCGCGAAAGTGAAGGCGTAGAACAGGGCGAAGATGAGCAAACCTTGCCATTGCCGCCGCAAAAAGCCGCGCTGCACCAGCGCCCGGTACGCCAGGTAGAGGCCGATGGCGACCACGGCCATGCGAATCGCCAGATAGGTGTACATGCCCAGGCCCAGCAGGAATCCGGCCATCGCCCAATCGCCCCAACTGCGGCGGCGGGCCGCGCGTTCGATGAAGTACAACGACAGCACCTGCATCAAGGCGGGGTAAACTTCGATCCAGCCCCAGCGGCTCATGTTGACATGCCAGCGGTTGAAGGCCAGAAAGGCGGTGGCGAACAGGGCCGGTCGGGGTCCGAACAACTCGCGGGTCAAGAAGAAAAGGGCGAGCACAGTGAGGATGCCCGGGAGCAGCGACTGGAATTTGATGGCGAAAAAGGTGGTTCCCAGCAAACGGAAAATCAGGGTCTGCAAGTAGACGTAGCCGTTGGGGATTTCGTACCAACCGGTGCCGAACGGGCTATCGGGCCGCCCTTCCAGGATGCGCAAGGCGTCCACCGCCCCATTGGTTTCGTCGATGAAGACGCCCGGCGGCATATCCTGCAGGTGATAGACCCGGAACCAGATGGCGACGGCCATGACGCCGAGCAAAAACACAATCTGCAACCACGTGGGCAAATACGCCTCCCAAGGATGTCCGCCCTCCGACCTCTGACCTCCGACCTCCGCCCTCTGACCTCCGATCAAATAACTCCCCACCACAGCCAGCACCAACCCCCCGAACCAACGCCAGGTCTGATCCCAGGCAAAAGGCTTGGTCCAGATATCGAACAATGCCCAGCCAACCAGCGCCAGCCCGACCACGAGCCAAATCACACCGATCTGGCGGGCAATGCGGCTGCGCTCGACCGCAGGGCCATCCTCCGGATCCGGGCGTGGCCACACGCTTTCCATCGCCCGAAAACCGTACACCGCCAGCACAGCAGCGGCAGCAACCGCAACGATGCCCTGGGTGCGCGTCACCGGGTCGGGCAGCCAAAAAGCCCCGAGCAGTGCCAAGAGAATGGCAATGAATGTGGCGACGGAGGTTAGCATGTCTTATGCTCACGTCATGTCGAGTGAAGCGAGACATCCCCCACATGGTAACACACGCCACATGAAAGGGATCTCTCCTTCTGCTGGTCGACAAACACAATGTGCCGGAATTGACGTACTTTTTGTAACTGTTTTCATCGACAATTCTTCGTCAATGCCGGTTTTCTATCGCACCGGCTCAAACCGCATCAACCGATGATTGTCGGCGTCGGCCACCCAAATCGAGCCGTCGGGGGCCGTGCTGATGCCGTTGACGAAGGCGAATTCGCTGGGACCGCTACCGTACTGGCCGATCACCGCCAGCGGCTCGCCCGTGGCCGTCCACACCAACACCCGCCAGCCGGTGGGATCGGTGGCGTAGACGTTGCCGGCCTGATCCACGGTCAAATAGGGCTTGTTGAAGATGTCCTCGCCCTCCCAGCCGGGAACGGGCCATTCACGCACGAACTGGTAGTTGCTGTCGAATTGTTGGATGCGTTGATTCCAGGTGTCGGCCACGTAGATGCGACCATCGGGCGCGACAGCGACGTTGCGCGGTTGTTGAAGCTGGCCGGGACCACTGCCGGGGTCGCCGCCCACGATCTGGGTGGCGGCGTCCAGG
>DUEF01000165.1 GCA_011176555.1 Caldilineae bacterium | reverse complement strand
TACACCCATATTTGCGCCCATTCCAGGGTCGCCATGCGCGCGCCCGCCCAACCGCCGGCCGTGTTGCCGATGGCCAGGACGAAACCCAGCACCCAATCGACCTGGCCGTTCCACACAAAAATAGCAAAGGCGAAGATGTTCAGCGCCAGCACCAGCCAGGCTTTGATGGCGTTGGCCTGCATCAGTTTGTAGCCTACGCCCAGCACCAAGGCCACCAGCAAGAAAATACCCACACCCGCCTGGATGAAGCCGCCGTACATGCCGACGAAGAAGAAGATGATCCACTCTTTCCATCCCGGTTTTTTCGCTCCCTCAGGCTTGCCTGTGAGCCAGCGTTTTGGTTTGAGCAGCATCAGGAAAAAGGTGAGCACCAACATCGCGCCAATCGCCAGGCGCATCTGTTGCTCGTTGAGGTCGATGGCGATCAACGCCCCCGCGATGCCGCCGATGATGGTGGGAATGAGCAGGGAGTTGGCGTCTTTCCAGGGCATCACGCCGGCGCGATGGTAGGTGGTGGTGGACATCGACGTCTGAAAGAGGACGCCGATGCGATTGGTGCCGTTCGCCACGGTGGCGGGTAGGCCCAAAAACACCAGCAGGGGCAGGGTGATGGCAGAGCCGCTACCGGCCAGGGTGTTGATGAATCCGGCCAAAAAGCCGGCGACGATGACAGCGAGGTAGAGGAGCGGATTCATGATGTTATGTCATGGTGATCTTGTCCCAGAGCGAACTGCTGGGATGTTTGAATTGTTGCAACTTGCTGAGCAGAGCGGTGGGGTCTTCGTCCACCGTGAAAATGCCGCGGTGTTTGGGGGTGACGAAGCCGTGCGCGACCGCGTGGTCGATGAGTTGAACGAGGGGGTCGTAATAGTCATCGACATTGAGGATGCCGATGGGCTTGGGCTGATAACCGAGTTGGCTCCAGGTGAGGGTCTCGAACAGTTCTTCGAACGTGCCCAGGCCGCCGGGCAGGGCGATGAACGCGTCGGAGAGTTGGGCCATGGTGGCTTTGCGGGTGTGCATCGTGTCGACGACCACGAGTTCGCTGACGCCTTCGTGCACCACGCGCGGCACATTCATCGAGTCCGGGATGACGCCAATGGCCCGTCCTCCTCCCGTCAACACGGCATCGGCTAAAGCGCCCATGAGGCCGGTCATGCCGCCGCCAAAAACCAAGCTGATATCCTCCCTGGCCAGGAGTCGCCCCAGATGGCGCGCAGCTTCTACGTAAGAGCCGTTGACGCCGGGATTCGAGCCGCAAAAAACACAGATTGTCTTGAACATGATGATCGTGTCTCCAGAAGAAAAAACCTGGTTCTAGTTTTTCTGTGGTTGGTTCCAAAATCGAGGCGGGAAGTAGATCTGACAGGTTCTCGGAAAAAACAGGCCCCCGGCGGGATGCGCCAAGGGCCTTTGCTTGAGAGATTGCGTGGTGCCGGTAGTTACTGGCTGGTCGGGATTTGAATCGTCTGGCCGACGAGGATGAAACTGGGGTTCTGGATGTTGTTCAGCTTCTTCAGCACCTTCACGGTGGTGCCGTAACGCTGAGCGATCTGACCCAGGTACTCGCCTCGCTTCACCACGTGTAATTGTGCAGCGTTGGCCGATTGTGATGCATCGTCTATATCGTCACCTCGAGTGGCTTCCGCTTCCTCATCCTCACGCGTGGCGCTGGCGGGCTCGACATCCTGATCGGAACTGGCCTGCTTTGTCGATTCCGCCGGTTCGACGCTGGCGTAACCAGCACCGTTATCCACAGGCGCCTCGGTATAAGATTCGAGCGAAGAAGGTGGATCGCCGCCACAGGGCACTTGAATCGGCTGCATTACGAAGATCAGGCTGGGGTTCTGGATGTTGTTCATCGCCACCAGGGTCTGCACGGTGGTATTGTACATCTGTGCGATGCCTGACAGGGTGTCCCCGCGCATAACGACGTAGGTGCATACGCTGGCGCCGTTGTCGCCGTCACCGCCATTGTCACCATTGGGCGGATCAACAGGGACGGGGGCAGTGCGGCATTTGCGCAATTGCACATCATCGAAATCGAAATCGACTTCTCGCTCCTCGGTTGCCCACTTCTTCAGGCCGAGGAGATAGAACCACATGACCTCATCTGGAGCCTTGAATGTCTTGCTGTAACTGCTGTAAGCGCCGGGCGCTGTCCGCAAGGAGATTTCGGATACCGGCACGCCGTAGAGTTTATCCAGATCTCCTATAGATGTCAGGGTGGGTTCGATGGGGTGAGCAACAGCTGGATGCGCTTTGTAACCCCAGTAGACCTCGTAGCGATGGGGATCTTCATCGCTGTGGTCTACCGCTTCGCGGATCATCGCTTTGAAGCTGAGTTGATAGGTGGCTCCAGGCTCAACGAATGCATCCTGTGTGATACCGATCCAACGTTGCGCATCGGTGGGCATCCAGCCGCGGGAATTGATCTCAAGTAGTTGTGCATGTTTGCCCTCGGCAACGACCGGCGGCCACATATCATCGTAATAGCCGTAATTGGCTGCGCCATTGTTGTTATAGGGCCACCAGTAGTAACCAACGCCATTGACTTCAAAACCATCCTCGAAATTGCCATTCCAGAGCAAGTTGGGACCATCGCAGACAAGTTCGGTTTCAGTCGGGGGTTCAATGGGCTGTTCGGGCGCAGGCTCAATAGGTTGCTCGGGCGGAGGTTCGGACGGCTGTTCAGGCTTGGGAACTGCGCCTTTGAGCGAAACCTCATCGATATCGAAGTCGACTTCTCGGTTCCAGTCGCCCCACTTCATCACGCCCGCAATGAAAATGGTCAGCTGCTGACCTTCGGCCTTTACCTTCAGATTGACTGGATGATAACCAGAGGGGTTCAGCCGATCTTGGATGGGGCCAGCGTCCACCTCTTGCCAGCTTGCATCCTGCCAATTGGTGCTGCCGTTGTGTGTGAAGCCCACCTTCATCACATAACGCCAGGGGTCTCCGCCAGAATCCAGGTCATTGGCACGGATCATGGCCTGGAAAGAGAGATCGTAGGTCGTTCCAGGCACGACATTCACCACCTGGTAAATACCGGCGGTGCGGTTCTGCTCTACGGTGTCTTTTTTGGAATTGATCTCGATCAGTTGGGCATGACTCCCACCAGCCACGACGCGCGTCCAAGCATCGTCGTAGAAGCCATAACCAGCTTTACCGCCATTTTGGAAACAGCCCCAGCTATTGCCAACCATGCCGCAGCCGTTTTGGGCGGTGAAACCATGCTCGAAGTCGCCATTGACCAACAGTTCGCCCGTTGAGTTGCTGCCGGCAAGTGTCGTAATGACCGAAACGGACAACATGACAGCCAGAGCGACTGTGAGCGCCAAAAATACAGTGCGCCGATTGATTTTCACGACGTCCCTCCTAAGAGATAAGAACTGAGAATAAAGATAAAAGATAATGCCCGCAATTTCCGTAACGCGCGCTAGCAGCGAGGGGAATTCGCGTAACGGCTAAATTGTAGCATATCTAGACGCGAATGTCAAGATCGTTCCGAAATTCAACTAAATCTATAATTCGCGCCATATAAACGCGTTTGGGTCGCGCGTTTAGAAACGTGAGATAGGTGACGTATTCCCGCGCCGCCTACACTATTGAAGACGTGAATTTTACGATTGAGTTACGCCAATCACCTCTTTGTTAGTAAATTTCGAACACGGAGGTTCTTTCGAGACTGATCCCCTCGTACGGGCGGCGCGAACGGCATCAAGAAATCAGTCCGGACGAGCCCCACATCTGAACGCGAATGCCGAAAGCGCCAACGTTTTATGCACGCACAAGTTGTTTATATACATCGACTGTGCGAAATGCGATGTGATCCCAATTATATTCATCCTTTACGGTCTTTTGCGCTATTTGTGAGCGTTCAGCAGCTTTTTGTGGCTCAGCGAGTGTTTTTATAATCGCTTGCGCCAACGCCTCAACATTGCCAGGCGCTACGCATAACCCCGTGACGCCATCTACGACGACATCCTGCAGTCCGCCTACGGCGGAGATCACCACCGGAATGCCGGTCGCCATCGCCTCCAGCGCTACGATGCCAAAGGGTTCATAACGGCTGGGAAAAACCGCCAGATCGGCCACAGCATACAGGTCATTCCGCTCCTGATCTGAAACGAAACCGGCCAATTGTACACGCTCCTGCAATTGCATGGCGTCAATCTGCCGTAACAGATGATCTCGGTAGGGGCCGTGACCGGCAATGACAGCCCGCGCCGAGGGAAAGACCTTCAACACATCGGCCATCGCTCTGACCAGAAGGTCGGGCCCCTTTTCCCAAACAAGCCGTCCAACGAAAAAAATGAGCGGGCCTTCTTCCGGCTGCCACCTGCGCCTGAATTCCCCAAGCGCCTGTTGATGCTGACGGAAAATGATAGATTCGTCAATTTCCACCCCATTGGGGATCACAACGATCTTATCCCTCGACGCTCGCAAGGCGCTTTCGATCTCGACGCGCATGAATTCGCTGCAGGCGATGATTTGGTCCGCTTCCCAGGCAAGGTGCTGTTCTGCGATGTGGATGCGTTCGCTCAGGTGGCTAGCGCGCACCCTTCCGCCCATACGGCCGCTCTCGGTGGCGTGGAGGGTGGCGACCAAAGGAATGCTATACCGCCGGTGCAAATCGTTGGCGATATATCCGGTCAGCCAATCATGTGCATGGACGACATCATATTGAGCGCCTTCTTCGATACGCCGGGTGACAAAGCTGTTGAGTCGGTCGTTCATGCGCCATACTTGCAGATCGAAATCAGCGCCGGGATTGGGCTTGGCGGCATCTACGCGGTGCACGTAGCCATAGTCGCCCAACTGTTCGGTAGGCGCGCCGTGACTATCGTAGCGCGGCACGACCAGATCCAACTGGATGTGATTGGCCAGGCGCGGGGCCAGACCGCTGACATGAACGCCCAAGCCGCCAACGCGCTGCAACATGTATTCGCTTGAAAGCATGAGTACGCGTAGGTCGGGAGACATCAGAAATCCGGGGAGAGAAGCAGGCAGCAATCGCCGCCCTGTCGTTGAAAGACCTGGATGGGCGGTGCGGGGATGGCGTTCAGGTCGGAGGCCAGGCCGGAACGCTCTTGCTGCGTGGCGATGAGTTGCAGGGCGCGGTCGGTGGCGGCGTACGCCAGCGCGGCCAACGGCTGGGGAGGCGAGCCCGCCAGCGCCTGGTACGACGCCGCGAAATCAGGAGGCAGGTCGTCGGGAACCGCCAACGCCCACACCATGCCATCGGCGGCTTCAGCGGCCCAGGCGGCGAATGCCGGTTCGGCCGCGACGACGCCGGCCGCGGGCGCCATTTCAGGCGTAGCCTGCACCAGCCCGGCCAGTGTTTGTGCATCTCCCACCCAGATGCTGGGCCCGGCCAGCGGCAGCTCACGCGCGACGGGGGCTTCTGGCGCGTAACGAGCCAACGCCGCTTGCATGTCGGCATCGACGCCGGCGTAGGGCTGCACCCAGGGCGATGAATCGTCAGGCAGGGGGGCGAGGCTGAGCGTGGGCAGTTCGTTTTTCGTCAGGGCCGGCAGCGCGGCCAGCGCGGTGTGGCCCTGCGGCGGGCCGAGTACAAGCAGGAGGTCAGGGTCCACAGCAAGCTGCTCGGGGAGTACCGCCGCCAGGTCGGGATCACCGTTGTCGTTCAGGGCGACAAGTTCTACGCGCGGCGAGTTTCCGGCGTCGTTCCATTGTTGCAGGCGCAAACGCACGCCGTTCAGGGCGCTGTAGCCCAGCGGCCGCGAGGGGCCTTCGAAGGGGGCGATCAGGCCGATCTTGACGACCGGCGGCGTGTTTTCCAGGGGCGCGCAGGCGGAGAGCGCCAGTAAAAGCAATCCGAAAACAATCGCCAGGACAACAACCCGCCCCCCGTCATTTCGACGACCAACGGGAGGAGAAATCCCCTGGATATTCAGTGCATACGTCATTTTAGCGACCAACGGGAGGCCTGTCCCGAGTGGAACGAGGGAACTAATCCCCTGGATATTCAGTGCGTGCGTCCTTTCGACGACCACCGGGAGGCCTGTCCCGAGTGGAGTGAGGGAACTAATCCCGGGTGGGAATCGGGTGCTCGTTTGCAAGGGGATGTCTCGTTTCCCTCGACTTGACGCTCTTCACGATCAGCGCTGGTAGGACTGCACATTGAACTGGTGTTCGGCCCCGGTTTGGGCGAAGACGTGCGCGCCGCCGGAACTGGCCACGAAATAGCAGTACAGGGTGTCGGCGGGATTGATCGCCGCCTCGATGGAAGCAAGGCCGGGGCTGGCGATGGGGCCGGGAGGAAGACCGGGGTAGAGATAGGTGTTGTACGGCGAGTTGATCTCCAAATATTCCTCGACCGTTTCCACCGTGGGCCACCAGGTGTCTTGCTCGGCATTGTAGCCCATTGCGTATTGGGCGGTGGGGTCTGCGCCCAGGTAGCCGGCCACTTCATTGGCGCAGATCTCGCCCAGGCGATTGCGATAGGTCGAGGCGATGAGGGGCCGTTCGTCGGCCAGCGCGGTTTCTCGTTCGATGATGGAGGCCAGGGTCAGCGCCTGATGGAAGGTGAGCCCGCTGGCCGCGATCTGGGCGCGCATGGCGTCATCGACCCGCAATTCCAGGGTCTCGAACATCACTCTGAGCACGTCGCTGGCTCTGGCCCCGACCGGCAGGCGGTAGGTGTCGGGGAAAAGGTAACCCTCGAAGCTGACGCCGGGCGGTTTGTCGGCCAGGAGCGGGTAGTCGGGCAAACCCAGCAGCGCTGTGTCGCCGGTGCGCACGGCCGCCATGAAATCAGCGGCTGAAACCACGCCCTGTTCCTCTAGAAGCAGTGCGATCTCTTCCGCTCGCCACCCCTCGGGGATGCGCACGACGACATCTTCACTGAGTGCGCTCTGCAGTGCATCTGCGATTTCGGGCACGGTCATGGCTGCGGACAGGGTGAAATCGCCCGCTTCCAGCTTATGTTCCAGGCCGTTCAGGCGCAGGTACAGGCGGAACAGGGAGGCGTCTCGAATCAGGCCCAGTTCTTGCAGGCGTTCGGAAATGCTGTACCCGGTTTCGCCCAGTTCGACGTGGAAGGGCACTGGTGAAGCGTCCGGGGCCACGGGGCTGTCGATGGACTGGCGGTTGAGGTTGAGATAAAATTCCAGCGCTTGCGTTTCCAGGTTGTCGGGGTTGAGGTTGCGCCAGGGCGCGGTCGTGTTGCGCACCAGGCCACTGCCAGCGCCTTCGTTTTCGTAGGCGCGGCTTTGCGAGCGCGTCCACTGGCCCGCCAGCCAAAACGCGGCGGCGACCGCGGCGATGACGGCGAGGAAGAGGAGAAATCGGGGGATTGCGCGGAGAAGAGACATTTCAGAGATCGGAAGTCAGAGATCAGAGATCAGAGGTCGGTCGGTAGGAGGCTTTCCTTTTTACGTCATTTCGACGACCAGCGGGAGGCCTGTCCCGAGTCGCACGAGGGAACTAATTCCCGGGATGATCGGTGTGGGTGGAAATCAAGGGGATGTCTCGCTGCGCTTCGACATGACGTAAGAAAACGGAATTCCGCTCGCAGCGAACGAGGGCAAGCACGAATACGATCTGTCGGCGGTTGGCGTTGGCCGGAATCACTCACCCGACGGTCTCGCCTGAAGACGGAGATGATCGAGATAGGATTGGAGGATGGTGGCGGCGGCGATGTCGTCGTTGTGTTTGCTGCGTCGCCGTTTGCCGCTGTGGATGATAATCTGATCCGCCTCGAAGGAGCTGAGCCGTTCATCCCAGAAGGTGACGGGGAGCGCGAGCTGGCGCTGGAGTTTGGTCGTGTAGTTGCGCACGCGCTTGGCCTGGGGGCCTTCGCTGCCATCCATGTTGTACGGCAGCCCCACCAGCAGGCGCTCGGCCCCCACTTCCTCGACGATGCGGGCGATGGCTGCGAAGTCCTCGCGCTTGCTGCGCCGGGTGAGGATGCTGTGGGGTCGGGCCAGCCAGGCCTGGTCGTTGCCGGTGGCCAGGCCGACGCGGCGATCGCCGATGTCGAGAGCGAGCCAGGTAAGCATGGTAATGGTCAATGGTCAATGGTCAATGGTCAATGGTCAATGGTCAATGGTCAATGGTCAACGGTCAATGGTCAACGGCCAATGGCCATTGGCGGAATCATTGCGATTGCAGGACGCGGACGACGATGCGGGTGGGGATGCAGGGCAGGCGGTCGAGCCAGTTCGGTTCGAGCGTGATTTCGGGCGGAACGGCCAATGCCAGGTTGTCGAGCAGAATCGTTTCGGCGTCCTCCAGCGGCGCACAGATGAGCAGGCTGCGCACCTGGCCGGTGGTGATGGGGATGAGTGTGTCGGCGCTGGCGGTCAATGTAAAATCAGCGGATTCACTGCTGAAGCGGGTGAAGTTGGGTTGGCCGATGCGAATGCTCTCCTCCAACAAAAAATGGTCGAAGGGGATGCTCTCGCGAAGCGAGCGTTCGGCCAGAGCATTGGCGCTGTTGAGATCGACGGCCAGGCCGCGGGCCAGCAGTTGCAGTTGCAGGCCCAACACATCGGCCTGCTCGCCGGCGAAGCGATCGTAGGTCTCGGCCAGGGTGTAGGTGCTCACCGTCTCGGGCGGGATGATTTCGCCCTGTTCGAGGCCCGCGGCGAGTTGATCGTAGGCCTGGCGTTGCAATTGCTCCTGAAGCTGGCCCAACAGACGATCCTTGTCCGCTTGCGTGACTACGGCCACGCTTTCAACGGTTCCGCCGGCTGTGGGCGATTGATTGCTCACCCGCAAGCTCACGTTGAGCGGGCCTTCAATCTCATTGATGGTGAATGCGGGAACGTTGCCGCGCCGTCCCGGCTCCACCGCTTCGATGGGAATGGTCACTTGTTGGCCGACGCCGGGCGGTGTGGCCGCCTCGGTCAGTGTACGAAAACGGACGTTGTCGCCCGTGGTGGTGCGCACGATGGTGTTTTGCGGGATTTGGATCTCACGATTGGTTTTGTTGATGAAAGTGACGACGCCCGCGGCCTTGCCGACCGGTGCTTCATCCAGGCCGCTGGTTGCGATCGTGCCGAAAACATCGACCCGCGCTTGTACGGCCCGGGCGGGGGTCACGCCGTTGAGATAGTCGGGTTCGTCGATGCCCACCTGGCTGCTCAGTTCGATGGAGCTGACGAATTGGGTGCGGGCGGGGACGACGGTGACGGTGGCCTGGGGCAGCACCATCAGGGCGACGCCGCCGATCAGGGCCGCCACCACGATGATCAGCAGCAGGTAACCGAGCCAGGTCAACCACCAGCGATCCTTGCGCTGGCGCGTACGCCCGTCCAGCAGCGTGGCCCCGCCCACCGTCACAATCGCGGGCGCTTTCACGTCCCGACCGACGTCGCGCGGCGGGTCGATGACCAGAGGTCGGACGAGCGAGGGCGGCGGGAGTGAAGCAGGCGGTTTGGGATAGCGCCAGCGTTTCTGGGCCTTTTCGACCGAGGAGAAGGTGGGGATGCGGGCTTTGCGCGCGAAATGCCGGATGTCGGCATCCCGCGTCACCAGACCGACTTGCACCTGGAGGGCGTCGGCCTGACGGCGCAGGACTTTCAATCGCACTTCGCTGGCGAGATCGTCCGCTTGCTCGGGCAACACCAGCAGCACCTGGTCGCCAACGTCGCCCTGTTGCAGGGCACTACTGGCCGCGCCCAGGGTGGCGGGGGAATCGAGGGGGACGGTGTGAAGGGGCATGGTCAAAGATGGGATCACAGCATCGAATGCTACATGACCCGTATGCCTGTGCTCAAAATCTCATCGACAAAAGGATTCGACGCCTCGAACTCATCATCGGCAAAGGGGTGAGGTTCGATGCGAGGGTCGAATTTCCAACTCAATCGCATCAGGTGCATCTGCATCAAAAAAGAATTCGTCAAATCCTTAATCGTCAATGCCAGATCGATATCGCTATTTTCGTTGAAAGTGTCTTTGACGCTTGAGCCAAAGACCCAAGCTCTCTGCACATCGACATCGTGATCTGCCAGAAAGGATAAGTAGTTGCGTGATATTTCTAGAACTTGTTCTTGATCCATACGATGATCTTATGAAAACTGCTTCTCGACAGCAGCCAGAGCTGCGGCGAGGGCGTCATCCAGTTTTGATATGTCCTGCCCGCCGGCTTGGGCCATGTTGGGACGGCCGCCGCCGCCGCCGCCGATGATCGGGGCCAGGGCCCGCACGAGTTGACCGGCGTGACCGCCTTGCTCGATGACATCGGGCGTGGCCGCGGCGATGAGCATGGGCTTGTCGTTGATGACCGCCCCCAATACGACGATGCCGGAACCGAGTTTGTTCCGCAAATCGTCGGCCATGATGCGCATGCCGTTGACATCCGCGGCGTCCACTCGCTCGGCCAGCACCTTCACCCCGGCCACTTCCTGCACCCGACCGGTCAGTTGCTCGGCCTGGCGGGTCATCACCTGCTGGCGGAGTTTCTGCACCTCGCGGTTGAGTTGCTTCGTCTGCTCCTTCAAGTCCAGCGCCTTCTGCTCAGCGGCTTCTGCGGGCGAGTTAAGGACGCGAGCAATGCGATCCAGCATGGCGATGCGGTCCAGGGCGTAGGCCTCGGCGCCGAATCCGGTCAGCGCCTCGATGCGGCGCACGCCCGCGGCCACCGAACCTTCACTGGCGATGATGAAAAAGCCGATCTGGGCGGTGTTTTCAACGTGGGTTCCGCCGCAGAGTTCGTAGCTCCAGAAGTTTTCGTGATCGCCGCAGGTGACGGTTCGCACGACATCGCCGTATTTCTCGCCAAAGAGGGCGGTCGCGCCCTCGGCGATGGCCTGTTTGTAGGGCTTGTAGGTGATGTCGAGGGGGTAGCTGGCCAAAATGGCCTGATTGACGGTGTCTGTGATCTTGCGAAGCTGTTCAGGCGTTAGGGGCGCGTCATGGGTGAAGTCGAAACGCAGGCGGTCGGGCGCGACCAACGAACCGGCCTGGTGCACGTGTCCGCCCAGATGAGTGCGCAGGGCGTTGTGCAGGAGGTGGGTGGCGGTGTGGTTGCGCATGATGCTCCAGCGGCGTTCTTTATCCACCGCGGCCTGGACGGCGGAGCCCACGCGGGCGGGGCCAGTGACAATGGTCGAGCGATGCACGGTCAGGCCGGAAACAGGGCGGCGCACGTCATGCACCCGCGCCTGCCAACCCGACTGGGCGGTGATGGTCCCGGTGTCGCTGATCTGACCGCCCGCTTCCACATAAAAAGGCGTTTCGGCCAGCACGATCTCCACTTCTGCGCCCTCCTGTGCGGTTTCGACCAGTTCGCCATCATGCAAAATGGCGAGCACTTGCGTGGCGCGGGTCGTCGAGCCATAGGGATCGTAGGCGACGCCGGATTCGGGCAATGTGCCCCGTTGTTGCAGTTGGGCCAGCACCGCCGCGTAATGCTCCGCTTCGTCGGCGTAGATGGCGTCACTGATCTTTCCCTGGCTGATCTTGCGATGTTTCTCTTCGGCCTCGAAATAGCCCGCTTCGTCCACGGTGTAGCCGCGTTCGATGCAGATGTCGCGGGTGACTTCAAAGGGCAAGCCCAGGGTCGATTTCAGATAAAAAGCTACGCTTCCGGGCAATTCCCGCTCCCCGGCGGCGTCCAAATCGGCCAGCGCCCGGTTCAGTTCGCCCAGGGCGCGGTCGAGGGTGATGATGAATTGCTCTTCTTCCAGGCGCACCGTGTTGGCGATCAGGCTGCTGCGGTTGCGCAGTTCGGGGTAGGCGTCGCCCATTTTCGCGATGACGGCCTGAATGACATCCACCAAAAAGGGGCCATCGAAACCGATTTTACGGCCAAAGCGGTAGGCGCGGCGGATGACCATGCGCAGGACATAACCGGCGCCGGTCGAACCGGGCCGCACGCCATCGGCCACCAGGAAGGCGGCGGCGCGGCTGTGGTCGGCGATCACGCGATAACCGGTTTGGTGCTGCTTCCGCTCGGCGTCGCTGTGCCCGAGCAGAGCCTGCACCCGGTCCATGATCGGCGTGAACAGATCGGTGTCGTAATTCACCGGCTGCTGCTGCACCACGCCCACAATGCGTTCCAGGCCCATGCCGGTGTCGATGCCGGGCTTGGGCAGGAGCGTGCGCACGCCGTCTTCGTCCTGGTTGAATTCCATGAACACCAGGTTCCAGATTTCCAACCAGCGGTCGCAGCCATTGTCGAGCAGCACCGAGCAGTTGGGGTCGCCGCAGGTGCAGGCTTCTGGCCCCCAATCGTAGTGGATTTCGCTGGTGGGGCCGCAGGGGCCGACATCACCCATCGACCAGAAGTTGGTGGATTCGCCCATGCGGTAAACCCGTTCGGGGGCGATGCCCATGTCCTCGGTCCAGTAGCCAAAGGCGTCATCGTCATCCTGGAACACGGTGTAGTACAGGCGGTCGGGCGGCAGTCCCACGACCTTGGTGAGGAAGTCGTAGGCGTATTGAATCGCGCCCTTTTTGAAATAATCGCCGAAACTGAAGTTGCCCAGCATCTCGAAAAAAGTGTGATGCCGGGGCGAGGGGCCGACGTTTTCCAGGTCGTTGTGCTTGCCGCTGACGCGCATGCACTTCTGCGAGGTGGCAGCGCGCTGGTAGGGTCGGGATTCGAGGCCCAGGAAGACATCCTTGAACTGCACCATGCCGGCGTTGACCAGCAACAAGGTGTCGTCGTTGTAGGGGATGAGCGAGGAGCTGGGCACGCGCTGGTGGCCGTGCTCTTCGAAGTAGTCGAGAAAAGCTTCTCGGATTTGTTCGGATGTGGTTGGACGCATGAGATTTTGAATTGCGAAATGGATCGAGTGAGACGATGGCAGGCTGCAAAACTTTATTCTACCGTTTTCGACGGGATTGAGCCAGAATGGGAGTGTGGGAGGAAAAGATGAAGCATTGAGCCGAATCGGAAATTTACCTGATTTCGACGAGTGGAGAGAGGCCTGTACCGAGTGAAACGAGGGAACTAATCTCTCCGCTTCTGGGGGGATGTCGCGCGCCTGAGAAGCATCCTCCGCTTCGATATGTCGTTTTTATCCGCCAGTGATCAGATCAAGGGTGGGAGAAACCACAGTTCGGGCTTCAAACTGATCGGCGGGAACGCCTTGCATACTCCACGGGCCGGTCCAGGTGATGCGCACGTCCACCAACTCGCCGCGGCGGTTCCGTTCATCGTCGAAGAACACCAGGCGATTCTGCGGCGTGCGGCCGCGCCATTTGCCCTTGTGCCTGTCTTCGACCAGCACCTGAACGGTCTGATCCAGCCAGCGGCGATTGATTTCAGCGCTGATGCGTTTGTGCTGTTCTTCCAACAGGCGGTGACGATGGCGTTTGACCTCATCGGGCGCGTCATCGGGCATACGCCGGGCGCTGACCGTGCCGGGGCGGGGGCTGTAGCGGGCCAGATGCGCTTTTTCCAACCGCAGTTCTTCCAAAATTTCGACTGTGCGCTGGAATTGCTGCTCGCTTTCTCCGGGAAAGCCGACGATGATGTCCGTGTGGATGGCCACGTCGGGGATGAACGCGCGGATGCGGGCCACGAGTTTGCGATAATCCTCCGCAGTGTAGCCCCGCTTCATGTGGGCCAGCACCTCATCATCGCCAGCCTGGATAGGGACTTCGATGTGGGGCATGACTTTGGGCAACGTCGCCACCGCTTCCAGCAGGGCGTCGGTCATGTAATTGGGATGGCTGGTGAGAAAACGGATGCGCTGCAGACCGTCGATTTCGTGCACGGCCCGGAGCAGCGCCACCAGGTCGGGATGACCGCCCCAGTCGTAGCCGTAGCGATCGACAATTTGTCCCAGCAGCGTGATCTCTTTCACGCCTTGCCCGACCAGCCCTTTTGTTTCTCGAACGATCTCTGGCAACGGCCGGCTGCGTTCGACGCCGCGCCGGTAGGGGATGATGCAGAAGGTGCAGGCGTGCGAACAGCCGTAGACCACCGGCACGTAGGCGCTCACGGGCGGCTCGCCGCTCAGCGCCAAATGCTTGAGCGAGGCGATGGGGTAACTGTCGTCCTGGATGCGGTAGCGCTGCGCCAGTTGGCGTTGTTCCAGCGCGGCCAACTCCTCGTCGATCAGCCGATTTCGCAGGTGCTCCACCAGAGGGCGAGCTTCGCTCGGTCCCATGAAAACATCGACCCAGGGGTAGGCGTCGAGCAGTTTCGGAGATGGCTTCACCCCGACCAGGCAGCCCATCAACGCCAATGTGCGGTCGCCGCGCGCCTGCCGCCAGCGTTTCAGCGAGCCGAGCTTGCCGACGGCCTTGTTTTCGGCGCTTTGCCTGACCACGCAGGTATTGAGCACCACCACATCCGCTTCGTCGATGGATGCCGTTGGTTCGATGCCCAGTTTTTCCAGTTCCGCCCCGACATGGGTGGAATCGGCCACATTCATCTGGCAGCCGATGGTCCAGATATGATATTTCTTCATGGATTCTCCGTTGGCGGGCCCTTGTACGAGGGGCCAACTATGGGATAAGGATAGTGTTAGTCCCTACGAATGATTTGCACGATTTCGTCGACCACCTCTCCCATCTTTCTCTGGTCGAGTTTTCCGGCTGTTCTGAGAATAATGGTGGCGTCAGCCGTAAATAACCGGTTGGGACGCACGTTGCTATCATGTGGCAGATTCCCAGTAACAAAATCAGCCTGTGTCAATGGTACTGAGTTAACGTCTCGTTTATTCTTGCTGGTGATCATGCAGAGAATGAGATCGTCGTACGGTTCAACAGGCGCAACCACCAACGCCGGTCTCTTTTTGCTTGAGCGTAGATCGGAAAAGGGAAAGGGGAGGACAACCACATCTCCTTTTACAAATTTGCCCATGCTTCGTCCTCTTCCGGTGAATTCCAATCTCTGGCCAACACTTGCTCGGACGCCACCATCGTGGCCAGGGCGCTGGTATCGATCCTGTTTAGCGCTTCACGTTCGGCGCGACGCTTCGTCAATTCATCCTGGATGATCAGGTAATCCTCATAGGCGACAACCGTCGCAACGGGTTTGTTGTATCGAGTGATCACAACATCCGTCTTGTTGATCAGCACTTTATCCAGCATCTCGCGCCATTTATTGCGAGCCTGATTACTGTCGAGCATGGTGACTGTCATTGGAGTTTCCCTTGAGATGTTCATGTTGTACGACATTGTAATGTGACAACGAAAAACTGTCAACTGTCGTCATGGCATTAGCATCTAACGATTGTTCCCGGACTGCGCCGGGAAAATGAGGCCCTCACGGGCAGCTCACTTTGACAGGGAAAACACTGATTTTGCTACTTTCCTATCTGAGTATTTCTGATTGGCCGTGCATGATCTACAAAGTTTTGTCGATGTGTGCGCCATTAGCGCCTATCGCTGAGATGCACCCATGAAAATTGGTCTTTGGGGATAGATACGGTATCATCGCGCCAGAGATCATGGCGATTCCCGACCAGACCAACCGACCTGTATCTTTCACCCACCGCTTGCTCATTATTCTGGTGTTGTGGCTAGCTGCTGTGCTGCGATGGGTGCAGTTGGGTCTGGTTGAATTCAAATATGATGAAGCGCATATCTTGGGGATGGCTTATCAACTGGCAGGTGGGGATCGTTTCCCGATACTGAGTGGCGGCACGTCACTGGGCATACCGCGGGGAGCGTTTAGTATCTATTTGCAGGCGATGCCATTGGCGCTGGCCGGTACGCGTCCCGAATTGGCTGTGTGGTGGGGGACGGTGTTGGGCGTACTGGCTGTGGCGCTGACCTATCTTCTCGGCCGGCGTATTGCCGGTTATCGGGTGGGGCTGCTGGCGGCGTTGTTTATGGCCGCCAATCCCTGGTTGGTTTTTTACGACCGTAAGCTGTGGGCGCATATCCAGGTAGTTTTCAGCGTCTTGCTGTTGCTGCTGGCGTGGAATGTGGTGGTGCGCAATCGCTCCCGATCTGCATTCTGGTTCCCGATCGTGGCGGTTTTGCAGATGCTCAGCCATGTGTTGGCGCTTGTGCAAATGCTCAGTTGGCTGGGTGCAGTGCTGATCGCCCCCCGGCGCTGGTGGCGTCGCCAAACAGCGTGGGGCGTTTTGGCGGCGACGATACTGGCGGCCCCCTACCTTTGGGCTTTGACAAAGGAAGCAGGCGTCAATCCGCTGGGAAAGATGATCAATCTGGGAGAGGGCGTAACGAGCGGGGTGGATTTCTCGATTGGCGCGCGCTGGTTGCAGATGCAGCATTTTCTAACCGGCAACGGCATCTCCAGCCTGGTCACCTTGCCAGGCGATTCCGGATTATGGTGGCGGGCGAACGAATGGCTGGCGGTTGTGATCCTGGCGATTCTGTTGCTAGGCGTCGTGCGTTGCGTACGCTGGCTACGCCGGCCTCTGCGCAAGCAGACGGCGCGTTTGCTTTTAGCCTGGTCCATGGGCCCACTCCTGGCGCTGTTCCTGGCTCCGATCAGCGTGTATTCACAATACTGGACGGTTCTGCTCCCGCTTCCCGCGCTCTTTTTCGCTTTGGGGCTCGATGGCGCGGGTCAGCTTTTGTCGGGATGGCGAATCAAGCGGCGCGTTGTTTCTCTTGCCGTTGGCGTTGCCGCTTTGTTGCTGGCGATGGTTTGGGTTGGCAGCTATGGCGATGTTCTGAAAGCCGTCGATGCCGGGGCGGGCGGACAGGCGTTTGGCGTCTCGTTACAGCGCTGGCAGCAGGCGTTGAGCGAAGCTCGGGCATGGTCAGAGCGGTTGGGGACAGAAGAAATTCGGGTGGCGGTCGAGGGCGTGGATCCAGGACAAGATGGGGAACCCGCAGTCATTGCGTTGCTGATCGGCAATCCACCCTGGGCGCGCTTCGTAGCGCCCGCCTCGCCCCCCGCTCTGCTAATGAAATTCGATCAGCCCAGCCTCTATTTGTGGACGCTCGACGCCCCGGACGCGGAAGCGAAGTTGGCCGGGTTGGGTGATGAAGTCTGGACGGGAACCCTGGCGGAGAACCGCGCCCCGGCGCATCTCTACCGCCTGCCAGCGCTCACAGAATCCGCCTTGTCTTACACGCCTCTTGACCCCGCGCCGGTATTCGACGTGGGGCTGGCGTTGATCGGTTACGATTTTCCGGAGGAGGCGAATGACTCGGCTCCGGTCGAGATCACCCTGATCTGGCAGGTGCTGGAACCGCAGCCGGAAGCGCGAACCCGCGATTTCACGGCGTTCAATCATGTGCTGGATGCAAGCAGCGGCGACCGAGTCGCTCAGGTGGATGGTCTCTCGGTGCTCAGTCGGGACTGGTGGCCAGGCGATGCTATCGTTCAGCCTTACGCTGTGACGCTTGAACCGGGCGTCTATCGTTGGCGAGTGGGGTTATACAGCCGGGCGGATGGCGGGCGCGCCCAATTGCTCAACGGCGGCGATTCGGTCGATCTGCCACCGTTCCAGGTTGGCGAATCACCGCCCTGAGTGGATTAATGTGACGTAACTGCTAACATCGTCCTTTTTTTATCCACGGATTGCACAGTTTTTTTGTCTTTAATCTGCGAAATCTGCTTAAGCGAAGCGACAACTGCGCCGGGGAAATGACGCCCTCACGGACAGCTCACTCTGATAGGGGAGAACACTGATTTGTTCTACTGATCCATCTGAGTTTTTCCCAATCTGAGTATTTCTGATTGGCCGTTCATTACCGACAAAATTTTGTCGATGTATGCGCATTCGCGCCTATTAAGGGTAAATTCCCCGCGCTTCAACCGCTTCGACCACGCGGCTGATGGCCAGGGTGTAGGCGGCGGTGCGCATGTCGATGCCTTTGGTCTGAGCGGTTTCCCACACAGCCTGGAAATTCTCCAGCATGATGCGCCGCAGGTTGTCGATGATCTGCTCTTCTGACCAGAAAAACGCCTGGAGGCTCTGCACCCACTCGAAGTAGGAAACGGTGACGCCGCCGGCATTGCAGAGGATGTCCGGGATGAAGGTGACGCCGCGGTCGAGGAGGATGGCCTCGCCTTCCATGGTGCAGGGGCCGTTGGCGCCTTCGGCGATGATTTTTGCTTTGATGTCGGGCGCAATCAGATCGTCGATTTGCCCTTCCAGAGCCGCCGGGATCAAGACATCGCAGTCGCTGGTCAGCAATTCGCGGTTGCTGATCCTCTCTCCACCGGGGTAATCGGTGACCGTGCCGCTTGCCTTGGCGTGTTGGATAAGGTCCGGGATGTTCAGGCCGTTGGCGTTGTAGAGGCCTCCGACCACATCGGAAACGGCGACGACTTTGCAGCCTTGCTCCCACATGCGCAGCGCCGCCACCGAACCCACGTTGCCAAAGCCCTGGACGGCGACGCTCGTCTCGGCCGGGTCCATGCCCAAATGCTTCATCGCCTCCATGGTCGTGAACATTACGCCCGTGCCGGTAGCTTCGATGCGGCCGCGCGAGCCGCCGACAGCGATGGGCTTGCCGGTGACGATGGCCGGCGTGCTATAGCCGCGGTGCATGGAGTACGTGTCCATGATCCAGGCCATGATCTGG
>DUEF01000164.1 GCA_011176555.1 Caldilineae bacterium | reverse complement strand
TACTCGGTGTAAGCTCCAAAAATGGCCGGATCGGCCACCATCTGGCCTAACGCCAACCCGCTGACGTCGGCCCCCAGCTTATCCACTACCCCCACCAGATCATAGCCGGGCGAGAAAGGCGGATCTTCCTTCAAATTGTAATAAAATTAACGCCGCTTCCCGCCTCAAGATCGCCACAGTTGCCCGATCACCCCAGACGTACTAGAATGATGGCATAGAATTGAAATTCAACAGTGATTTTTCACTCACACCACATAGGAGACATACGAACAATGACCTTCAAACTACCCGATCTACCGTACGAATACAGCGCCCTGGAGCCACACATCGACACCCGCACCATGGGCATTCACCACGACAAACATCATGCCGGCTATGTGGCCAAACTCAATGCCGCCTTGGAAGGCTACGACGACCTGCAAGATCTGTCTGTCGTAGACCTGCTGACCAACCTGGACGCCGTGCCCGAAGCGATTCGCACCGCCGTGCGCAACAATGGCGGCGGCCATCTCAATCATTCGCTTTTCTGGCCTTCGATGAGCCCCAAGGGCGGCGGCGCGCCCAAAGGCTCGCTGGCTGAGGCCATCGCCGCCGAGTTCGGCTCCTTCGATGCCTTCAAGGAGCAATTCAGCACGGCGGCCGCCACCCGTTTTGGCAGCGGCTGGGCCTGGCTCTGTGTCGATGCCGACGGCAAATTGGTCGTCACCAGCACACCCAATCAGGACAACCCGGTGTCGGATGGTATGATCCCCTTGCTCGGGCTCGATGTGTGGGAACACGCTTATTATCTCAACTACCAGAATCGCCGTCCCGACTACATCGCGGCCTGGTGGCATGTCGTCAACTGGGATTACGTGGCTTCCACCTACAAAATGGTTCAGATCGGAGACAGTCTGGACCAGATCGCTGATCGGATCAAAGGATTCTGGTCGGGCCTGGAAGCAAAGTGGGCCGGAATCGCAGGCTCATAAGCTCACACGCAGCGTTTTCGCATGTAAGACCGGTCCGAGTATCTGGCTTTGGACCGGTCTTTTCAAGGAGCGTTCCCCATGGATCTACCTGTGCAGTTGCAGGGCGATGAACAGATCATTGCTTTGCTGAGACGTCATCCTGTCTACATCATTTTGCAGATTATCGGCATTATCGTGCTGGCCATGCTCCTGGTTTCGGCTTTCACCTGGATGCAGTCGCAGGTTGTTGCGTTGCGTTCAGTCATGGATATCCTAATCATTGCGACCGCCGTGATCGCCCTGGGAGCGGTAGGGTTTATCTACTACCGGTATCGCAATGACCTGTGGCTGGTCACCAATCAGCGCCTAGTGGATTCGATCAAAACAAGCCCCTTCAGCCACGAAGTGGCCTCCGCTGATCTGCTCAATGTCCAGGACATCGCCGTTTCCAAACGGGGCATTTTCCCCACCCTCTTCAATTTTGGCGATGTCAGTTGTCAAACGGCCGGTTCGACTGGCGTGTTTGTCCTCCGCGGCGTTCCCAATCCCAACGGCGTGCTCGAATTAATCGATCAAACCCGGGATAGGGCCAGGGAACGGGCGCTGAAGATGGGAGCGATAATGGGAACTTAGGAACCATCTGGCGTTGGGTCCGCCACAAAACCCGTCACGGTGTTTCAGTCCAAGCCCAAACGCTGGCGCAGTCGCTCACGCTCCTCTTCGACGATGCTGGCATCCAGTTTTGTATACAGCGCTGCAGGCTTGTTGAGCGCCTGCCCCGGAGGCAACGTTATTGGCTCCCAGCGAGCGTCGAGTTGGCCGCCATCGTAACGCAACACGGGGTGTGTGCCGCGGGCATCGGTGACTTCATCGATGTAGAGATTACCGAAGATGTCGCCTTCGTAGCCCAAGTAGTGATGAAGTTGCTGGGTGGTGAAGGGCAAGAAGGGGTTGAGCAGCACTTTCAGGCGGTCGATGACCTGCAGGGCGACGTAAATGGTGGTGGCCGCGGCCTGCCGGTCGGTTTTGATCTGCGTCCAGGGCGCTTTTTCGTTGAGATAGCGGTTGGCGCTGTGGGCCAGAGCCATCGCTTTGGAGAGGGCGATCTTCAGGCGCACCGCGTCCAGCTCGGCGCCCACGATCCCGAAAGCGGCCTCGGATTCGGCCAGCAGCGCCAGATCGATTTCGTCGAATGCGCCCGGCTCGGGCACGCGGCCCTCGAAGCGTTTGTAGGCGAAGCCTACCGTGCGGTTGACGAGGTTGCCCCAGGTGGCCACCAGCTCATCGTTGTTGCGCCGCAGGAACTCGTCCCAGGTGAAATTCACGTCGCGGGTCTCGGGCGCGTTGATGGTGAGGGCGTAGCGCAAGGGGTCGGGGTCATAACGCGAGAGGAAATCGGGCAGATCGACCGTCCAGCGGCGGCTGGTGCTGATCTTTTTGTCCTCGATGTTGAGGTATTCGTTGGCGGGCACGTCGTAGGGCAAATTCAGGCCCCGGCCATCGGCGATGAGCATGGCGGGCCAGATGATGGTGTGAAAGGGGATGTTGTCCTTGCCGATGAAGTACAGCGACTTCACTTCCGGATCCAGCCACCAATCTTTCCACGCCTCCGGCTTACCTTCCAGGGCGCAGACCTCGCGCGTGGCGCTCAGGTAGCCCTGCACCGCGTCATACCACACGTAGATGACCTTGTCCTCGAAGCCTTCGACCGGGATGCTGATGCCCCAATCGATGTCGCGGGTGATGGCGCGGCCGCGCAGTTCGCCCGACTCGGCCTGCTGTTTGGCGTAGTTGAAGACGGCGTGCCGCCAGTGGCTTTTGTGGCCGTCATTCAGCCATTCGACCAGGGCCGGGCTGGCTTTGCCCAAATCGATGAAGAAGTGTTCTGTTTCCCGCACTTCGATCTCGCTCTGGCCGCAGATCTTGCAGCGGGGATTGAGCAATTCGACCGCGTCGTAGATGTTGCCGCAGTTGTCGCACTGGTCGCCGCGGGCGTCGGGGTAGCCGCACACCGGGCAAGTTCCCTCGATGTAACGGTCGGCCAAAAAACGCTGATCGACGAGGCAGTAGGGCTGTTTTTGCGTGGCGAGATACAGGTAGCCGTTTTCCAGATGATTGAGAAACAGCTCGTGGGTGACGTTCCAGTGATTTTCGGTGTCGGTGTGCGTGAAGAGATCAAAAGTCAGGCCCAGATCGTGGAAGGATTGCACGAACCGCCCGTGGAAATAGGCGACGACCTCGGCATAGCTAATGCCCATTTGCGCGGCGGCCACCGTCACCGGCGTGCCGTGGGTGTCGGAGCCGGAAACCATGCGCACGTCATTGCCACGCAAGCGCTGGTAGCGGGCGTAGATGTCGGGGGGCAGGTAAGCGCCGGCCACGTGGCCCAGATGACGGTCGCCGCTGGCGTAGGGCCAGGCGACGCAAACGAGGTATTTGGAAGGCGTACTGTTATCAGGCATAAGAAAAGCCCCCTGGGGGAAATCAGGTTGCTGCGACCCACCGGCGGCGCCGAGAACCTGGTCGGCCAACGAGCGAATGAAACGAGGTTGAAATGGATGGCGGGATGATAGCTTACCGGTCGGATTGTAGCACAGAGGGTGGGGTGAGGCAATTGCGGATGGCGAGATTCAATGATGGCCGTCATTGACAAGGAACACAAAATCAACTACGATTGAGTCGTCATCAACTTCAAATATGGGGAGCTGGGTGAAGCCCGGCTGAGAGGATGGCCGTTTTGTCATCGACCCCTGAACCTGATCCGGGTAATGCCGGCGTAGGAACCAGCAATGATTCTTATCTCCAAGACCACCGCCGCCCCGGCAGGTGGTCTTTTTGCATCCCGCGCATTTTCCTATGTCCCAGCGAGCAATCTTATTCGCCAACGGCGAACTCACCCATGCCGACGCCATCCGCCCACTCATCCACGCGGACGATGTGATCATCTGCGCGGATGGCGGCTCTCGCCACGCCCTGGCGCTGGGCCTGGCCCCCGACCTGGTGATCGGCGACCTCGACAGCATCGCTCCCGACGATTTGCGCGCCTTACAGCAGCTTGGCTGCCCCATCGAACGGCATCCCGTCGATAAAGACGCCACCGATCTCGAACTGGCGCTGCTCGCCGCCCAACGGCTGGGCGCCGACGAAGTGATTCTCGTCGCGGCTCTGGGCGGGCGTCTGGATCAAACCCTGGGCAATCTCATGCTCATGGCGAACCCCAGCTTCGCTGATCTGCATCTAACCCTTGTAGACGGTCGTCAGACAGTCAACGTCGTGCGCGATCAAACCACCATCATCGGTAGCGCGGGCGACACCGTGTCCGCGCTGGCGCTCTCTCCCCTGGTCGAAGGACTGACCTATCACGGATTGCGCTGGCCGCTGCACAATGCCACCCTTCTTTTCGGCAGCACCCGCGGCATCAGCAATGAGATGACCGGAGATTCGGCGTACATTTCATTGCGCCGCGGTGTTCTCCTGGTCGTTCATACGATAGGATCAACAAATCGATGAACTTCAGGGAATTTCCTGCTTCCTTGCTCATTATTGGATATTTGATACTGGATATTGCGGTTTTCTGGCCGGAAAATCAATATCCAATATCTACTATCCAATATCCAATCTTCCATTAACCGAGGCATCCCATGAAAAAACTCACCCTTCCCTTCATCTTAATCCTTCTCGCCCTGTTCGTCATCTCCTGCTCAAGGGCGGCCCCGCCAGAATCGCTCACCCTCGTCACGCATGACAGCTTCGACGTGAGCGCAGACGTGCTCCAGCAATTCGAAAAAGAGACGGGCATCAAGATCGAGCTCCTCAAGAGCGGCGATGCCGGGGAAATGCTGAACACGCTCATCCTCTCCAAAGAAAACCCCCTCGGCGATGTCGTCTATGGCATCGACAACACTTTTTTGAGCCGCGCGGGCGACGCCGATCTATTCGTCCCCTACGAATCACCTCTTTTGGAAGACATTCCCGACGCCCTGGAAATGGATCGGTTACATCGCCTGCTGCCCGTCGATTTCGGTTACGTCACGCTCAACTACGATGTCGCCTGGTTCGCGGAAAATGGCCTGGAGCCCCCCATCGACTTCAAGGATCTGATCGAGGAGCCGTACAGAGACCTGACCGTGGTGGAGAACCCGGCCAGTTCCTCGCCCGGCCTGGCTTTTCTGCTGGCGACCATCGGTCGTTTCGGCATCGAGGGCGACTACACCTACGAGGACTACTGGCGCGACTTGAAGGCCAATGGCGTCATGGTCGCGGATGGTTGGAACGAGGCCTACTGGGGGGCGTTCACCGTGGGGTCGGGCGGAGAAGGTGATCGGCCCATCGTCGTCAGTTACGCCACCAGCCCCGTGGCCGAGGTCTACTTCAACGAACTCGATGAACCGCCCACCCGCAGCGTCAACACGCCGGGCAACAGCTTCACCCAGATCGAATTCGTCGGCATTCTCAAGGGGACAGGTAAAGAAAACGCCGCTCGCCTGCTGGTCGATTTCCTGCTCAGCCCGACCTTCCAGGAAGACATTCCCCTGCACATGTTCGTGTACCCGGCCAACAGCACGGCCGATGCCGGAGAACTGTTCGAGCAGTGGGCCGAGATCCCCAGGGATCCGGTCACCGTCGATCCTGCGCAAATCGCCGCGCACCGCGAAACGTGGATCGAAACCTGGACCGACATCATGCTCCGCTAACAATCTCGTCATTTCGACGACCGCAGGGAGGAGAAATCCCCTGGATGACGCGTGTGTGCTCCATCCAGGAGATGTCTCGCTCCGCTTCGACATGACGTTTCCTCTATGAAGACCTGCCCGCTTTGCCACTCGCAGCCCCTGCAACTGGCGCTCACGGCCCCCGATTACCGCTTCGGCGGCCGCGGCCAGCACCAGGTCTGGCGTTGCCTGCACTGTGGGCTGGGCGTCACGCTACCGCCCCTCTCCGGCCCGGAACTGGCCGCGGCCTACCCCGCTGACTACGAACCTTATCAGCCAAAAAACCGCCAGCCCAGCGTTTTTCACCAGCGCCTGGCCGCCACCCTCCTCCGCACGTATGGTTACGACCAGCCAGCCGCCTTCTCCCTGCCGGCATTCCTGGCCCGACCGCTGGCGCACATCCGCGGCTGGGTCTGGTCGCCGCCGCCCGCGCCGCCGGGCCGCCTGCTGGATGTGGGCTGCGGCAGCGGCGTGTACGGAGCCCGGCTCATCTCCCTGGGCTGGCGCGTCGACGGCATCGAACCGGACCCGGTCGCGGCGGAGCGGGCGCGGAAAGCCGGCCTGCAAGTGCAAACCTGTTCCCTCCTCGACGCCGAACTGCCCGCCGCCAGTTACGATGCCATCACCCTCTGGCACACGCTCGAACACCTCGATGATCCCGTAGCCGCGCTGCATCGCCTGCGCCCGGCCCTGGCCGCGGATGGCGTCCTCCTGCTCGAAGTCCCGAACTGGTCGGGGATGGTGGCCCGCCGCACCGGCCCCTATTGGTTCCACCTCGATCTCCCCCGCCACCGCCTGCACTTCACGCCCGCCAGCCTGGCCCTGGCCCTGGAGCAGGCCGGATTCCGTATCGTGCGCTTGCAACACATCCCCAACCCGCATGGCCTTGCCGGAGCAATCGCCTACCGCCGGAATCGTAAGCGAACCCGCCCCGCGCTGGCCCTGGGCTGGCTGATCGGCATCCTGGCCGCCCTCTGCAAACGCTCGGACGTGATTCGCGTGCTGGCGGAGGGCAACAAAACTGGTCGGAATTAGATATTGGGTAGTGGGTATTGGATATTGGGTATTCCCGAACGCGAACAATATCCAATATCGAATATCCAGTACCCGCTCCCTCACCCCCCATGTCCACCAAACGACTCTCCGCCCTCCTGCCCTCACCCGGCCTGCTGGCTCTGGCCTTGATCCCGCTGGGGTTTTTGACGCTGTTCTACTTTTACCCCCTGTTCGAGATCTTCAAACTCAGCCTGTTTCCGGGCGGGCGTTTCGCAGCGGATGGGCTTCGCCCATTGCTGGAAAAAACCTACTACCTGCGGGTGCTCTGGTTCACGATCTGGCAAGCGACCGTCAGCACGCTGGGGGCGCTGGCCCTGGGTCTGCCTGCGGCCTACATCTTCGCTCGCTACCGTTTTCCGGGCAAGAGCCTGTTCCGCGCCCTCACCACCTTGCCCTTTGTCATGCCCACCGTCGTCGTGGCCACGGCCTTCACCGCCCTGCTCGGCCCGCGCGGCGTGCTCAACGAGGCCCTGATGCAGGCGTTTGGCCTGGACGCGCCGCCCATCGCCTTGCAGGGAACCATCTGGATCATCCTCCTCGCCCACATCTTCTACAACACCTCCGTCATCATCCGCATGGTCGGCGGCTTCTGGGCCAATCTCGATCCCAGGCTGGGCGCGGCCGCGGCGACGCTGGGCGCCGGGCCCTGGGCGCGCTTCCGTCACATCACCGCCCCCCTGCTGCTTCCGGCCATCATCGCCGCCAGCCTGCTCGTGTTCCTCTTCAACTTCACCTCCTTCGGCGTCATTCTCATCCTGGGCGGCCCCGGCTTCGCTACCCTGGAAGTCGAAATCTATCGCAGCGCCGTGCGCCTGTTCAACCTGCCCGTGGCCGCGGTGCTGGCCCTGGTGCAGATGGCCTTCACCCTGACCCTGATGGCCATCTACACCCGCCTTCAGGCCCGTCTCACCACCCGCCTCGATTTTCGGCCCGGCGAACACACGCAAAAATGGCCGCGCACGCTCGGCGAACGCATTTACGTCTACGGCGTTTTGGCCATCCTGGGCGTGTTCCTGCTCAGCCCGCTGGCAGCGCTGGTCTGGCGCTCGTTCAGCCTGGGCGGCGAATTCGGCATCCAGCACTACCAGAATCTCTTCGTCAACCGCACCGGCTCCATCTTCTTCGTCACGCCCATCGAGGCCGTGCGTAATTCCCTGGGTTTCGCCGCGGTAACTGTGCTCTTTTCCCTGCTGATCGGCGTTTCCAGCGCCTACCTGCTGGCCGGCAACGACCGGCGCAAGCGCGGCTGTCTCAGTTCCATACTCGATCCGATCTTCATGCTGCCCCTGGGCACCAGCGCCGTCACCCTCGGATTCGGCTACATCGTCGCCCTGGATGAACCGCCCCTCAACCTGCGCACCAGCCTCTTGATCATCCCCATCGCCCACACGCTCATCGCCTTCCCCTTTGTCTTGCGGGCCTTGCTGCCCATCCTGCGCGGCATGAATCCCAACTTACGCGAGGCAGCCTCCTCGTTGGGGGCGTCACCCCGGCGTGTGCTGCGCCATGTCGATCTACCGATTCTGGCCCGCGCCCTGGTCGTCGGCGTCATCTTCGCCTTCACCATCAGCATGGGGGAATTCGGGGCCACCCTGCTGATCAGCCGCCCCCAATTCCCCACACTGCCCGTGGCCATCTACCGTTTTCTGGGGCAGCCGGGATTGAGCAACTACGGCCAGGCCCTGGCCCTGAGCGTCATCCTCCTGCTCACCACCGCCGTCGGCTTCCTGGCCATCGAGAACCTCCGTTATGGCGACATCGGCGAATTCTGACATGAACCAACCCCCGCCTTTCCTGCACGCCGCGGGCATCGACAAGGCCTTCGACGACACGCCCGTGCTGCGCGGCATCGATCTGAGCATCGCCCAGGGCGAAACGGTGTGCTTGCTGGGGCCGAGCGGCTGCGGCAAAACCACCCTGCTCCGCATCATCGCCGGGCTGGAGCAACCCGACGCCGGGCGCGTGTTTTTCGAGGGGCGAGACATCACGGCCACGCCCGCGCATCGCCGCGATTTCGGGCTCATGTTTCAGGATTACGCCCTGTTCCCGCACCTCAGCGTGAACGACAACATCGCCTTTGGTTTGCGCATGCGCGGCTGGTCGGAATCAGACATCGCCGCGCGGGTCAGCGAGTTGCTGGAGCTGGTTGAACTGGAGGGCTACGGCGGGCGCAAGATCTACGAACTGAGCGGCGGACAACAGCAGCGCGTGGCTCTGGCCCGCAGCCTGGCCCCCAAACCGCCCCTGCTCATGCTGGACGAACCCCTGGGCAGCCTCGACCGGGCGCTGCGGGACCAGCTTTTGTCGGAACTGCGACGCTTGCTCCTGCAACTGCGCCAGACCGCGCTGTACGTCACCCACGACCAAATCGAAGCCTTCGCCGTGGCCGACCGCGTCGTTTTGATGAACAAGGGCCGCATCGAGCAGGTGGCGACGCCCGCCGAACTGTACCTGAAACCGGCCACGCCCTTCGCCGCCAAATTCCTGGGGTTCAAGAACATCCTCCAGGCCCGTGTGCTGGAACTGACCCCGACCCCCGTTCTGCGCACGCCCCTCGGCCTCCTCCGACCGCTCAGCCTGCCCCCCGGCCTCAGCGCGGGCGATACGATAACCTGCGTCATCCGCCCCGAAGGCGCAAGCCTGGCCGCGGACGCCGCCTCCGCGCCCAACCGCATCCAGCTCCGGCTGCAAATGCGCTCCTTCCGCGGCGCTCGCACGCTCCTGCGCCTGGAATCCCCCGATCCGGCGTCGCCGCCCCTGGAATTCGCACTCCCCGGATTGATGACCGCCCTGGAACCGGGCGAAATGGTGGCGCTCGATATCGATCCCGCGGCTGTGGTGGTGTTTGATATTGGATATTAGATATCTGGTTGGTTTCGACGACGACCCAATACCCAATATCAAATACCAAATACCCAACCACTGTGCTATCATTCGCCATTGTCAACATCCCCGACTATTCACTCACCAACCCCATGACCGAACGAGAACGCATTCGTCTCACCAGCCTGGCCAGTTGCGCCGGGTGAGCGAGCAAACTGGCCGCTGAGGCCCTGGCGCAGGTTCTGCGTCCCATCCAAGATACGTTTGCCGGACACCAGTACGAGGGTGTGATCGTTGGCCTGGACGTAGCCGACGACGCCGCCGTTTACCAGGTCAGCGATGATCTGGCGGTTGTGATCACCCTGGATTTCTTCACGCCGATCGTGGATGATCCTTACGCTTATGGCGCGATTGCCGCGGCCAACAGCCTGAGCGACATCTACGCCATGGGCGCGCGCCCGATTTTGGCGCTGAATATCGCGGCGCTACCCCAGACCGTGCCCATCGAAATCTCGGCCGAAATCCTGCGCGGGGGAGCGGAAAAAGCGCGCGAGGCGGGCGTCCCCGTGGCGGGCGGCCACACCGTGCAGGATAAGGAGCCGAAGTACGGTCTCGTGGTGGTGGGGGCGGTGCACCCTGATCGGCTCACGCGCAAAGGCGGGGCCCAGCCGGGTGATCATCTCCTGCTCAGCAAACCGTTGGGCGCGGGCGTCATCACCACCGGCCTGATGCGAGACACCGCCACAGCCGAGGAAATCGCCATCGCCACCGCGAGCATGATGCGGCTCAACAAGCAGGCCGCCGAGATCGCCCGCGCCTTCGGCGCGCGGGCCGTCACGGACATCACCGGCTTCGGTTTGCTGGGCCATGCCTGGGAGATGACGGATCGGGGGCAGGTGGGCTTCCGTCTGCACTACGACGCCCTGCCCTGGCTGCCCGGAGCGGAACGGCTGGCAGAGGACTGGACCTACCCCGGCGGCTCCTTCGACAATCGCATCTTCTTTGGCCCGTACGTCCGTTTTGATCCCGCCTTTGAAGAGTGGCGACAGGTGTTGTGCTTTAGCCCCGAAACCTCCGGCGGCTTGCTCATGGCTTTCCCGCCCGATCAGTCTGGCCCCGCCCAGCAGGCTGCTTCCGAGCTGGATCTTCAACTCTGGCGCATTGGCGAGGTCGTCGCCGAGCCAGGCATCGAGATGGAGGCATAACATGGTTCCTAAAGCGCTCATTGCTTTACTGATAGCAGCATTCACTCTGGCGGCGTGCAGCACACCTACACCGCCTCCCCCGGACGCTCTTCAACCAACCGAGACAACTCGGCAGATGCTCCCCTTGCAAAAATCTGGCGGCGCCCAACCAGAAACCAGCCCCTTGCCGTCGCCTGAGAGCGAATCCGACGCCAACGCCGATGTGCAATTCGTGCGCGCCAAACAAACCGCCAGCGGAACCTGGACATTCAGCGTCACTGTGCTGCATCCCGACACCGGCTGGGATGACTACGCCGACGGCTGGGACGTCGTGCTGCCGGATGGCTCTGTCGTGAAGCCAGACGCTGATTCTCCTTTCACCCGCCTGCTGCTGCATCCCCATGTAGATGAACAGCCATTCACGCGTTCACAGAGCGGCATCGTCATCCCTGAAGGCGTTGAGCAAGTGACTGTTCGGGCCCACGATCTGGTAGACGGGTGGGGCGGCAAGGTCGCGGTGGTTGATTTATCCCAAGAAAGCGGCCCGGATTTTGAGGTGGTGCGCTAGGGTTTCGCTTAAGGCAAGAAATAGCGCACATCCGCGGCCATGTCTTCAGCCGACGTCCCGTAAGGCCAGATCAGTCGCGCAAGGCCGTCTTTATCGACCAACAGCACTGTGGCGGTATGATCCATCAAATAACCGCTGGCGCCCTCGACTTCCTGTTTAGCATAAAAGATGCCAAGCGGCGTCGCGGCCTGGGCGATCTCATCCTCTGTGCCTGTGAGTCCGATGAAACTGGGGTGGAAATAGCGGACGTATTCTCCCAGACGTTCGGGCGTGTCCCGTTCGGGGTCGATCGAAATCATGATCACCTGTACATCATCCGCGTCATCGCCTAACTCTCGCATCATCCGCCCCAATTCCGCCATCGTCGTCGGGCACACATCGGGGCAGAAAGTGTAGCCAAAGTACAGCAACACAGGCTTACCGCGAAAATCGCTCAGCTTGACGCTTTCGTCGGTATCGCTGGTGAGATCGAAATCAAAAACCGGTGACGTGCCTTGCAACAGCATGCCATGAAAAGCGGGAGGTTTCAGGCGCGGAAGGAGTATGAACACGCTGACGATAACCACAATGATAGCAATAACTGCAAGAATCAAAAGGCCTTTCTTGTTTTTCATGCTTTCTCCTCGCTACACTCTTTCAGGAAAGACTAGAGCGTCATATCGAATCAATAGTAACACAAGAATAGATGAGCGGCTTCATAGCCTAATTTGCCTACGCCATCGCTGGCGGCCACTTCTTCCTGTAGACCGGTCAGATGTTCGATCATGTTGTCGACGTTGATCGGACGCTGGCGAGCATTGTAAATTGCGCGCACGATACCCCAACCATCGACCAGCACCATCGTGGGGCTGAATTGCCACGATCCATCCTCTTTCTGATCGTAATACACCGAAAACCCCGACCCGATAATGTATTTGAGTCGCGTGGGGTCGCCGGTGACAAAAGACCATTGGCTGGTGTCTGCGCCCAATTCCTCGGCATAGGCTCGCAAAACGTCGGGGGTGTCATGCTCGGGATCGAAGGAAATGGTGACAAACGATACGGGCGTGTCGGCGGTTTCAGCTTCATCCAAACGATCTTGCAGTTCCTTCATGACTAGATCAAGCTGCTGGCACTCAGGTTCGCGGCAGCCGCTGTAAGTGAAGTTGTACATCACAAAGTGGCCGCGCATATCTTCATTGGTCAACCGATCGCCATTTTGGTCCGTCAAAGCATAACCTGGCGCCAAGTACATGCGTTGCAGCACCTTAATGGGCTGAAATATGACAAACGCAGTGACGCCGATCAATAACAGGATGATGACCCCGATCACCAGGCCCTGCCAGCTTATGATTTTTTGGCGTACACTTGTTCTTTCTGCATCTTCTGACATCTTGACGACTCCGGCTGCCTGTGCAATGATGTTACACCTGCTGCGGTTTGTATCATATCAGGCAAAGGGTTGGGGCTACAAATGTGCGCTTTGAAAAAAGAGGCGAATGAATTCCTTCTGAAGGGCCAAGGTCTCCTCTAATGAGCCTTCCAGGGGAGCGGTCACTTTGAACAGCACCGTGCCGGCGCTGGCGTCTCGTAGATAATCCGGGTAAAGATAAAAGTACAACACCACTTGTTCCCACCGGCCTTTCTGCGCCTCCAGCATC
>DUEF01000163.1 GCA_011176555.1 Caldilineae bacterium | reverse complement strand
GCGGCTTGCTCGGTTCGGCGATGTCCCAGGACAGTTCCGCCTGACCAGCATCATTCTTGGCGGACACTTTGTACTGGCCCGCGCCTTCGCCCGGGGCCGCATACCAGCGGAATGGCGTCGTACCGTTGGCGTCAGCCTTCAGGTTGAATTGCGTTTGCTCGCCGTCAGGGAGGGTGACGACGAATTCCACATCCTTGTCCGGCGCAAAGCCTGTGGCGCAGCCGTACCACCAGTTGCCGATCTCGCCGGTTGTCGGCCAAATTTGCAGTGTGGGCGTGCTGGTCGTGAGACAGGAAGGCAATTCGGTCACCGGCAAGTTGAGTTGCATGCCGCGGGGGACGCGGCCCTTGGCCTCGACCAGAACGGGCGTCATGGAACCTTCGCCGGAAGGCGGCGGTTCCGACGCCTCTGTTGCGCCTGTCGATGCGGCGGATGCTTCTTCCGTCGCCCCGGCGGCTTCGCCCTCAGCTGCCTCCGCCACTTCGGCGCGGGTCAGGTTGGCGGTGATGGCCAGACGCTCCTGGTCGGGTAAATTGAGAACCGGGGGATCTCCCAGTTCTGCGTCCCGGGGGATGAGCAACAGCAGGTAGGGGCCAGCAGGCAGATCGGCCACGTCCAGTTCCAGATCGGCGCGACCGCTGCTATCGGCCGCCAAACGGGTGGAGATAAGGAGGTTGGCCTGGTTCTCGACCTCTCCACTGTCCCCCATCGTGGCGGCGTCCAGCGTGTAAAGGGCGAAACGCGCCGTGCTTTCGGGTGGGAGCCCGCCGACGCTGGCGCGGATCACATTGGCATTGTTGACAATGGGTTCGAGCAACGTGATGAAAGGCTTGGTCGGCGCTTGCACTTCAAATGTACGTTCGCTTTGCATGGCGCTGTCATCACCGCTTTGGGCGCGCAGCGTCCAGGTTCCCGGAGCGTCATCCGCCAACAGGCTCACGGTGAAGGGGGCGATTGTCACGCCGCCTTGATCGCTGCTGACCACCTCCGCCGAGCGCTCTTCGCCGTTGGGATCAACTAAAGTGAAGACGACCTTCGCACCGGCTGGTGCGCCGATCGCACAGAAAAGATGATCGACGCCGGGCTCCAAACCTGCTGAAGGCAGAGGCGCACTCAGCAACTGAAAGCCTTCTCCCCCAGCCAAACAGGCCGGGTCGATGGCGGGGCTGGGCGCTGATTTGACGGTCAGACCAACCGGGGCTTGATTCACAGGCGCAGGCTGTGGTTCGGCGGCGGGCTCGGTCGTGGTCTCTTCCGCGGCGGCAGGGGTGACAAGGCTAGACTCCGCCGGCGCAGAGGCGGGTGTGGACGTCGATTCTTTGTCGGCGCATGCCGCCAGGACGAGAATGAGTAGGAGGATGAGCAGAGGGATGAGCCAACTTGAGAGATGTTTTCGAGTGGACATGGGGGACCTCCGGGTTGAGGGATGAAAAAATAGAGAGAAGATAAGGCTTCCTAACCGTTAGCGATGTCGATGCGTTCTTGCAGTTCTTGGATGACGGCGGCTAAATCAGGTTGGCGTTGAGCAAGCTGCGCCAAATCATTGTAGGCGACGCCAAAGTAAGTGCTGCGAGTGAGAACATCGTCGATTTGCAGGGTCAAATCAATGGCTTCCTCGTAAGCGACGCGCGCTGCTTCGGGTTGACCAGCCGCCAGGAGGATCAAGGCTTCATTGAAAACGAGGTCGGGGCGGTCCGGCGCAAGCTGGCGGGCAGCGGCGCTGGCGCGTAGCGCCGTCTCGTAGTCGCCGATCAAGTAGGCGGCCCAGCCCAGGTTGCCCTGGACGTAGACATCGTCCCGGCCCAGAGCGAGCGCCTGCTGGAAATCGGCCAGCGCGCCTGCCGGATCATCATGCGTCAAGCGATAGTAGCCGCGATTGAAGTAGATGTCGGCAAGGGCGGGGCGATCACTGTTCCGCAGATCAGCGCTGAGGAGATCAATCGCCCGTTCGTAATTGGCGAAACCGGCGTCGACATCCCCCTGCTGCAGGGCGATCTCGGCCAGCGCGAAGTGAATTTGCCAGGAATCAGGATGATCGCGCAGGGCCTGACGCAAGATAGACGATGCTCGATCCAGATCGTTGAGTTGCGCCAATGCGGCGGCCAGCCCCAGGGCGGAGGCCGAGTTTTGCGGCGATAGGCTCAAAGCCTCGGTGAACAGGTCCCGGGCAGCTTGCCAATTGCCTTGCATTGGGCCGAGCAGATAACCTAACTGCCAGTTCAGGTCGGATGCAAAAGCGTCCATGGCTATGCGATTTTCGATAGGGACCTGGCGCGGGAGCAACTGTTTCGCTTCGAGAAAAAGGTCTTGGGCTTGCTCGTAGTCGCCATCCCAGAAATGGACTTGACCAGCGATCCAGGATTGCAGGTAGCGCAACGGCTCGCCCAAACTCTGTGGCGCGTAAAGTTCGTATTGTTCAGGTTCGAAATACGGCAAAAGGATCGAATTGATGCTGGAGTCAACTGAGGCCTCGGGTAAATAACGAGGCGGGTTGAAATACAGCATGACATCGATATCAGCGCCGTCATAAGCGCCGGAAATGACGATACGAGGAGAAGCCTTGGCTACGATAGCAGGAATTTCTTTCGCCTTGATCGGGCCGGGCAAGACTTCCACCCTGAGTCGATCGGCCAAATCAGGCGACTGGCGCAAATCGTCAGCGAGCGTTTCGGCGAATGCTTGCGGTGCGCCGCCGTTCCGTTGGAAAGGCGCAATGATGACCAGGATCTCATCCTCTGTGGCCGGAGTGATGGCGATGCTGTTGGGCGCATCCTGTCTCTGAGACCACAGTAGGCTGACGCCAAAGACAAGGGCGACAACGATCAGAATCGCGACCACCCCCAACAGTAAACGGCGCGGCGTAACTGTGTTATGCAGTCTTTCGCTCAATTTAGGGGCCAGGTTTCGAGGGGATAAGGGGGATCGCCGCCGAAATAGCGGTCGTGCAATTCAGCTAGAACGCCATCGGCCAGCATGTCTTGCAAAGCGAAATTGACAGCATCGCGCAGAGGGCTATCATTGGCCGGAACGGCGATAACCAAAGGCAGGATGGGGCCATGGCGACCGGGCGTCAAAATCGCATCGGGCATGCGCGCTGCCAGCAAACGCGCTGCGGGATAGCCGTGAACGAGAACAGCGTCGACTTTGCTATCTTCGAGCAGCGCCACCGTTTCGGCAGCGTCAGCAGCGGAGATCAGGATGGGTGTAACGTCGGCATCGGCAATAGCGGCGTCGTATAAGGCGCGGCTGGTGGCGGTTTCGAGCAGCGCAACGGGACGGTTGTGCAGGTCATCGATGTCTTCGACATTGCTGCCCGGCCGGGCGATGAGCGCCAAACCATCGCCATAGAAGGTTTGAGAGAAATCCACTTGCGACTCCAACGACCAAACGTGCGCTTGCGGCCCCAGGAATAGATCGATATCCTCGGAGGGGAGCGACGGAGCCGAATCGAGCGCAATGTGGTTCGGGGT
>DUEF01000162.1 GCA_011176555.1 Caldilineae bacterium | reverse complement strand
TCGATGGGAATGATCATCTCCATGCCGACCGTCAATACTTTGCCATACCCCCACCGATTTGCCTGTTTCAAGTCTTCGATACTGACGCCATGCCGGGCGGCGATGGCCCACAACGAATCACCCGACTCCACGATGTAGCGCGGGCGTAGATCGGGGGTCGGGGTGGGCGGCGGCGGTCGGGGCGTAGGCGTGTCGGTCGGTGGAGCAGGCGTCGGCGTCGGTTGGATCAACTCCGCAGCGGCGTCGCATCCGGCCAGGAGCGCCAACACAAAGAGCAGCGCAAAAATCGTACGCCAGGACATGGGGTGGTAGGGGCTCAATTGGGTTTCAGGTGGGTGTGGTGCATATTCCGTGATGCGTCTTATCGTCGCCACGCAAATACGCATCTTTCATCTCCCCACCATTGTAACGGTAAGGCGGGGCGGATTCAAATTGGCGCGGTGGGGGCGACGCATTCCCACCACCTCCCCAATTCGTCAGTTGTCTCATCGTATGAACCGATCTGCTGATGGAATTGTGTTGGGGAATGCGTCGCCCCCACGCCCACCCATCACCATCCAGGCGATTTTGTGGTAGGATTAGGCCCGTACGATTCCCGACCGCACTGCCTGACGCCAGCCGCCATGCCCCGTCCCGACCTTCCTCCCGCACTCGCAGCCAAGCTCAAAACCCTGCCTACCGCGCCGGGCTGTTACCTGATGCGCAATGACCGCCAGCAGGTGATTTACGTGGGCAAGGCGGTCAACTTGCGTTCACGCGTGCGTTCCTATTTTCAGGATCAAAAACAGCACACGGCCAAGACCCGCCGCCTGGTGGCCGACATCACCGATCTGGAATGGGTGGTGACGGACACGGAGCTGGAAGCGCTGATCCTGGAAAACGAACTGATCAAGCGCTACCGGCCCCAGTACAACATCCGCCTCAAGGACGACAAGCAGTACCCTTACATCAAGGTGCATTGGCAGGAGGATTTCCCCAAGATCTCGGTGGTGCGGCGCATGTTGCCCGACGGCGCTCGCTACTATGGCCCCTTCACCAGTGGCTACGCCGTGCGCCAGACCCTGGAAGCCCTGCGTCGCGTGTTCCCTTATCTCGACTGCAAGCGCCAGATCACCGGCCAGGACGCGCGGCCCTGCCTCTATTTTCACATCAAACGCTGCGCCGGCCCCTGCATCGGCGCGGTCAACCGCGAGGAGTACCGCGAGATCATCGACGGTTTGTGCAGATTCTTGGAGGGGAAAACCGAGGAGGCGTTGTCCGAATTGAACGGGCGCATGATCCTGGCCGCAGAACGCTTGCAGTTCGAGCGAGCAGCGATGTACCGGGATCAGATCCGGGCGGCGGAGCGCATCGTCGAACGCCAGAAAGTCGTGTCGGGCAAGCAGGAAGATGAAGATGTGATCGCTTTCGCCCAGGACAAGGGCAACGCTTGCATGCAAGTGTTCTTCATCCGCCGCGGCAGGCTGATCGGCCGCGAATCCTTCATGCTGGAGGGGGTGGAAGAGGATGAAAACGGCGAACTGCTGGCCTCTTTCCTCAAACAATTCTACGCCGAGGCCGCCTATCTCCCGCCGCAGGTGCTGCTCCCCGGCGATCTGGCTGAACACGCCATCATCGAGCAGTGGTTGCGAAGCAAACGCGGCGCGAAAGTGACTCTGCGCATCCCCAAGCGCGGCGACAAAAAGGCGCTGGTGAACATGGCAGCGGAAAACGCGCGCAGCGCCCTGACTGCCATGCAAGCCGAGTGGGAAGCGGACGCCCACCGCCACACCGAGGCCGTCGCCAACCTGCAAGCCGCGCTCGACCTGCCCAATCCACCCGCCCGCATCGAATGTTTCGACATCTCCACGCTTCAGGGCACGAACACGGTGGGGAGCATGGTGGTGTTCGTGCGCGGGGCCCCTCGTAAAAGCGATTATCGCCGTTTCAAAGTGCGCTCGGTCACGCAAACGGGCCAGCCGGATGATTACGCCAGCATGAGGGAGGTGTTGCGGCGGCGCTACCGCCGGGCGGTGGAAGAGCAGGAATCTGGCCCGGGCAAGCGTCTGGACCCGACCTGGAAGATCCTGCCCGACCTTTTGATCGTCGATGGCGGCAAGGGGCAGCTCAATATCGCCGTAGAAGTGCTCAAGGAGTTGGATCTATTCGAGGTGGTGCCGGTGGTCGGATTAGCGAAGCAGGAAGAGTTATTGTTTCTGCCCGGGCGCACAGACCCCGTGCGTCTGGCCCGCAACAGCCCGGAAATGTATCTGGTGCAGCGCATCCGCGACGAGGCCCACCGTTTCGCCGTCACCTACCAGCGCAATCTGCGCGGCAAAGCGATGACGCAATCCCGCCTGGAGGAAGTGCCCGGCGTGGGCATGAAACGCCGCCAGGCCCTGCTCAAACACTTCGGCAGCATCGACGCCATCCGCAACGCCGAGATCGACGAGATCGCGGCCGTGCCCGGCATGACGCGGCAGGTGGCGAAACGGGTGAAGGAGATGCTCTGAGGATCGAGATTAATGACTGAAGATTGGCCGGATGAGGCATGTCTTTGATCCTTAATCCTTGCTCCTTTCACAAAAAACACTCACAACGAGGTGCACCATGAACCGAAAGACCGCCTTACTCGAAGCCATTCGTTACATTGCCGGCCTGGAGCAGACCTTCATCTCAGGGGTTTCCGAAATTGACCGCCAGGCTACGGGCACACTTGAGCATTGGTCGGCCAAGGATCTGATCGCGCATAACGCCGCCTGGAAGGAAGATATGGCGCGGCGGCTGGCGGGTGCAACGCTACCCATCGTTGAGGATTTCGATGCCGCTAACGCTGAGATCTTCGCATCTTTCCAGAACAAAACCTGGGGAGAGGTTACCATGTACGCCTTGGTCGTACAGCACAACCTTGAAACTGCCGTGGAGAGGCTGGAAGACGAGGAACTGGAGGGATACAAGCCTCTGGGGTGGGGTGATGAGACCCCTTCCTGGCGTAGCATCGCCGGCACGGCCTGTCTGCATCCCCTTGTCCATCTCAGCGAAAACGCCATCAAGCGCGGGGACGCTGAACAGGCCGTACGCTTGCACCAGGATGCGTTGCCGGTGTTGCAGCAGATTGATGATTCTCCCGCATGGCAGGGTAGCCTGGTCTACAACCTCGCCTGCCAATACGCCCTGGCCGGGGATTCCCGAAACGCCATTCTCCAGCTTGGCGAGGCCCTGCGTCTGAACCCCGACCTGGCTGCATGGTCCCAGCAGGATTCTGACCTGGCATCGCTGCGCGATGAACCGGCATACCAGGATTTGTACACGACCGAATAGTAGGGGCGACGCATCCCCCCACCGATCCCCAATTCGTCAGTTGTCCCATCAGATGAACCGATCCGGTTGCAGAACTCGCGCTTGGGGAATGCGTCGCCCCTACGCGGGATCATTCGCCTTCAAGATACGCCACAACGGGTCGCTCCTTTTATCGCCAACGCGTCGCACCCCCAGACTGGGAAACTCAGCCGACAGGTAGCGCAAAAAAGCGTCGATGCCGGGGGCTTCGAGGCTATTTTCAGTCCATAAAAGCTTTAGCGAGCGCACGATTGTCCCTTCGTACAACCTGACGATATGCAGTTGCCCGGACAACACCTCGTTTCGGACGGTGAAACAAGGCAGCATGGCAACGCCAATCCCGGCGATAACGGCCTGTTTGATGGCGGCGGGACTGTTGAATTCGGCGATAACGCGGGGTTGAATGCCGTAATGAGAAAGAGTATGTCGCTCCCAGGCATGGGTCAAGCCACCGACCTCTCGCGAAACGAATGGTTGTCCGGCCAATTCCGCAGCGTGGATGAAGGCGTGCGCCGCCCAGGGATGCTGTGGCGCTGTGACGATAGCGACTTCCTCATCCCACAATGGCGTCACTTCCACCGATTCCTCGGCAAAATCATCTCCCACAATGGCTAATTCTAGCGCTTGCCCGGCCAGTTGGTGTACAAGTTCCGGCGTGCCGGCGATATGCAAGTTGACAGTCGAATGCGGATATTGGTCGTAGAAACGTCGGATCCAATGGGGCAACAGGCAGGCCCCCACACCCGCCGTCGCTCCAATCCTTAGCCTCATGCGTTGGAAATCTTCGCCCTGCGCCGCCGCTTGCGTCGCCTCGGTGGCATCGTGCACCATCCTTAGCAGGTGCTGGGTGCGTTCGAGAAATACCTGCCCCGCCAGAGTCAGAGAAACGCCCCGGCGCCCTCGATCAAAGAGCTTCACGCCCAACGTTTTTTCCAACGATCGAATGTGTTGGCTGACCGCGGGTTGTGACAAATACAACCGCTCGGCAGCGCGGCTGATCCCACCGGCTGACGCCACCGCCTGGAAGATTTTGACCTGGTGCAGGTTGAACACGGGAGATGGAAGTAAAGAATGAGAATGCTATCGTCTATAAGCTGCTGCTTATGACTTGAAGCCGAGCAAAGAAAAGGTGTGAAGGTTTGTTCAGTCCCTACGCACGAGATAGCGCAGTTGACGGAGTTGCGTTCACCCTTTAAGTATAAGCGATAACTTATGGTTTGCATAATGAAAAGGGTCTGGATCACGCCCGGCAAAATTGCTATAGTAGAGGATACGATTTTTCCCGTTTTATTCGCTCTTCTCTCAAGGAGGTATCGCATCATGTCTGTTCAATTCGAGAATGGATACGCAGGTGCATCGTGGCTCAAGCGGCAATGGCCATGGTGGACCGCCGGTCTGATGACGGCCATCGCAGAAATCATCAATTACACGCTGTTGCCGCTGGGACACCCGAAGCACAAATTTATCGGCGTCACCAGTGGCATGGCCCGCATGTTGGCGGGCGTCGAGTCGACCTTGTTCGGTCACAGCCTCATCGCCACCAAGGCCGACTATCAACCCTCGCTGCAATGGATCATCATCGGTGCGCTGATTGCGGCGTTCGTGCTGGCCTGGCTGGAGGGTGAATTCCGCAGTTGGGTGCGCTATCCCAAAGGAACGCTCATCGCCACAGCCTTTGGCGCTTTCTTCTTCGCCTGGGGCACCCGCGTAGCGGGTGGCTGCACCCTGCACCACTTGCTGGGCGGTTGGGCGGCCATGAACATCAAAAGCTGGGTGGTGATGATCATGGCCACCGTAGGAGCGCTCATCGCTTTCCTGCTCCTGCGCAAGCTCAATCTGTCTCAGTACTTCAAGAGCCAGGAAACCAGGTGGTACGTGGAAGAAGCGCAAAAACGCGGTTGGGCGGATGGTCTCACCCGCGGAGAAAGCACGAAGCCATCGCTGCTCTCCTGGATTCTGTACGTGGTGCTGGGGATCGTTTTCCTCGTGGTGGTGTACATGGCCTTTTTCGGCACCAATTACGCGGTCGTGGTGGGATTTTCCGAGACGTTCGAGAAAACCAAGATCGCGGGGGCGATGATCACCGGCAAGAACCTGCCCAATATCATCATGTTGATCATCGTCGGTCTGTTGCTGGGCGCCTCCGTGGCCAAGACCGGCTTCGGCACCGAATGCGGTATCATCAACTTCGAATTGGGGCGAGAAATGGAAAAGGGCGAGGCCAAAGCCGCCGATCGTTGGGGCACGCCTTACTCCCTGCGTACAGTCATGCTCTCCTACCAGCCGTTGGGCGCTCTGGCATTGCATATCGCCCTGGTGGCGCTGGTCATGCTCATCGGTTTCGCCTTCTTCAACATCATGGAAGGGCACAACTGGGCCACCGACTCCTTCGCCGCCAAATACGTCGGCCCCGAATTCCACAAAGTCGGGGCGGGGCATATTCGCGAGCAAACCACCTTGCCCATGGACCTGTTCGGCGGCCTGCTGCTGGGCTTTGGCACCGTGCTCATGCTGGGCTGTGAGTTCCGCAACTATGGCCGCACCGGCCTGCTTTATGTCACCGGCTTGCTGATCTGGCCCTTCTTCTACGTGGGCTACCTGCCCTACACCCTAGCTCGCGACTTCTGGGATGGCCTGATGGCGACCATGCCCTACACGCCGACCACCTTCTTCCCCGCCCTGGTCGCCCCTGGCAACAAGATGATCCAGAGCCTAATCTGGTTGCTCTGGATTCTGTTCTGGGCCTGGGTCTTCTGGTGGGCCATGAAGCGTGGCGCCAAGAACATCGGCGTTCAGACCGGGGACATGTTCCGCATGAACTCCGAAGACATGTACCTGGCCCGCTTGGCCAAGCTGGAGAAAGAAGGTAAACTGGATGAAGTGGACGAGATCGAAAAGGATCTG
>DUEF01000161.1 GCA_011176555.1 Caldilineae bacterium | reverse complement strand
TGGTGGACATCAACATCCCCCAAAGCACCCACAAAAGCGGCAAGACCATTCACCAAATGCTGCAAATGTTCATGGACGAAGGCGGGGTGGCCCTGGTCTGCCCGGTGTGCATGAAAAACGTCGGGGGGTTGTCAGAATCCGAGGTGTTGCCAGGCGTCATCATCGGCACGCCCGAGTACACATTCTCGGCCATGCTCGCCGAAGATGTCACGGTTATCAGCTATTAGCAATCGCAGCCGTAGAATTGATGGAGTTGCATTATGAAAAGACCACTGCGCCTGAGCCTCTTCCTAATGCTCATTGGCATTTTTGTTCTGAACGCGTGCGCAAACCCGACGCCAACGACGCAACCCGAACCAGACGACGTTGACTCTCAGTTGCGCACTATCATCGCCGCAAAGGGATTGACGGGAGATCCCAGCATCGGTCGCGATTTGCCCAGCATCGACGACCCTCTACCGCAATTGGGCCTGAAACTATTCTACACCCAGGCGCTGGGCGGCCAACAGGATTCCGCGTGCGTCACCTGTCATCATCCCTCCCTGGGCGGCGGGGACGCTATTCCCATGTCGATTGGCGTCAATGCAGACAATCCTGAGCTACTTGGTCCGGGGCGCACGCGTCCCGATGGCCCCAAAGTGCCGCGCAACGCTCCCACGACCTTCAACAGCGGGCTGTGGGATCAGTTCATGTTCTGGGATGGACGCGTCGAAAGCAAGGGTAAGACGCCGGGCGCCAATGGCGGCGACGGTTTTGGCATTCGCACGCCCGACACCCCTTACGGCTACCCCGACCCTCAGGCTGGGGCCAATCTAGTTGAAGCGCAAAGTCGTTTCCCGGTCACGGCGGAGGCGGAGATGCGGGGCTTCGATTTCGGCGCGGACACGGGCAACACCCTGGAAGTGCGCGATGAGAACACTCGCATACGTCTGGCGCAAATCCTGGGCGATTACGGCGCAGAACGCGGAACGTTATCCCCAAATAACTGGTTGGCGGAATTCCAGAAAGCGTTCAACAGCGACCAGCCGGCCGAAGAACTCGTCACTTTCGAAAATATCGTGCACGCCATCGGCGAGTACGAACGCTCACAGGTGTTTGTGGACACGCCCTGGAAGGCTTACGTGCAGGGCGACGATGACGCCATCAGTGAAGAGGCCAAACAGGGCGCACTGCTGTTCTTTGGGGCTGGCAATTGCTCCACATGCCATACCGGCGATTTCTTTACAGATGAACAGTTCCACGCTTTGGCCATCCCGCAAATCGGCGTGGGAAAAGCCAGCGGAACGTACGGTGATGATGACTGGGGCCGTTACCTGGAAACACAAAATCCAGATGACAAATACGCTTTTCGCACGCCTTCGTTACTCAATGTTGAAGTGACCGGCCCCTATGGACATGACGGTGCATACGCCACCCTGGAAGAAATCGTGCGCCACCATCTCAATCCCGAAAAAGCCATCGATAGCTATGATTTTTCGCAACTCGATCCCGCTATTCGCACGGTCAACGCGGAGCGTTACACCAGGCAGGCGCTGGAACAAGTCAAGAAAAACCGGGAAAACGGCATCAAAACCGTTTCGGACATCAACTTCAGCGATGAACAAGTCGCAAGCCTGATCGCTTTCCTGCACACGCTGACCGACCCATGCGTCAAAGATCGGGCCTGTTTGGCTCCCTGGATAGCGGATGAAAGCGTTCCGGATCCGGACGGACTCAGATTGTATGCAGTAGATGCAGAGAACAACCCTTTGTAAAGAAACGTTGCAAGCAACGCTGCAAAGGGGCGCATTTGGGCGATTGTAATAGGCGTGTTACACTTGCGTGCATCTGCTATCCATGCACTCATTGTAACACGCCTATGCTTGCTTCAGAACGCAGACAAATTATCCTGGAACACCTTGAGAACTCGGGCCGCGTGCGCGTCAGCGAACTCACCGAGATCTTGGATGTCTCGCGCATGACCATTCACCGCGACCTGTCTCAACTCGCGGATGAAGGCCATCTCGAAAAGGTGTTTGGCGGCGCTGTGGCGCGACAGTCGTCGGATAAGGATGGGTGCGCCATGTGCGGCATGGCGCCTCGGGAGCGCACAGCTTTTGTGTTGCAGTGCGCTGATGGATCGCAACTGCAAGCCTGTTGCCCGCACTGCGGCATCATGCTGCTGTCGGCGAGACCGCAGGTGGTTTCCGCGTTGGCGGCCGATTACCTGCACGGTCGCATGGTCAACGTCCGCACCGCCACATTTCTCGTTGATCCCGACCTGACTGTATGTTGTACGCCCACCGTGCTCTGCTTCCAAGACCGTGACGAGGCGGAAAAATTCCAGCGTGGTTTTGGCGGAAAAGTGATGGACTTGGTCAACACCCAGTCCTATTTGCGTGCAAGCATGACGTTGTGATATGGCTAGATTTCAGCCCTTGACTCATTCTATCATTCGAGGAGGTTATCGAGGATGAACTGCAACGTCAAAGTCGTCCTTTTCACATTTTTAGCGTTGGTTATCGCGCTGTCGCTGAGCGCTTGCAGCAGTGGCCCCTCAGGCCCGGAGATTGTCGTAGAAGACATCTGGGCGCGACAATCGCCCATGGCCGCGACCAACGGCGCCGCCTACATGATCATCAAAAACAAAGGCAAGGAAACAGACGCTCTCATCGGTGCGAAAGCGGATATCAGCAAAGTGATCGAATTACACGAAACCGTGATCGACGAAAACGGCGTGATGCACATGAACCCGGTCGAAGGTCAACGGCTGGAGATACCGGCGGGAGGCGAGGTGGTTATGAAGCCCGGGGGACTCCATGTCATGTTCATGGGCCTCAACCAACAACTCAAGCCTGATGACACCATCCATCTCGTCCTCGTCTTCGAGAAATCGGGAGAGAAAACCTTCGATGTGAAGGTGCGGGCGATGGACGGGATGGGCGGCAACAACACAAAATAGGCAGCTAACAACTATGATCCGCACAGTATCCCGACTTTTTCTCCGTCTGCTAAATCTATTCTCGCGCCTGCTGGCGCTGGCCATCATCTGGCATACGATCGTGCGGGCGGTGCGCTATTTCTACAAATTCCCCATGCCGCACCAAATGGCCAACCTGATCGACAACCCCTGGCGGCGCAAGATCCAGCCGCCAGGGATCATGCCGATCCGGCACGGAATCGAACCCGGCATGAAGGTTTTGGAGGTGGGGCCGGGCAATGGCGCTTACACGATGGAGATAGCCAGTTGGGTGGGCGAGGATGGCGGAGTGATTGCGATTGATATCGAACCGAGCGCTATCGAGCGAGTGGAAGCGCGGGCGCAGGCTGAGGGCCTGGAGAACATCGAAGCGCGGGTGGCGGATGTCGTCAACCTGCCCTTTGCCGATGAAACATTCGATGCCGTCACGATGATGTCGGTGCTCGGGGAGTTGCCATCACCCCAACTGGCCCTGATGGAACTCTACCGCGTGCTGAAACCGGGCGGCGTCATCGCCTTCAGCGAATTGCTGGTCGATCCCGACTATCCTCTGGCCCGAACCGTCATTGCTCTGGCGACGGACGCCGGGTTCCGCCTGAAAAACCAAGAAGGAAACTTCTTCTCTTACACGTTGGTCTTCGAGAAAGTAAGTTGGTAGGGGTGACGCATTCCCCACACACAATTTCTCAAAACAACTTGGCGCACCTGGTGAGACGCTTCTCGACGGGGTCGGTGCGGGAATGCGTCACCCTCGCCATTCGGGAGGATTCGCTCCCGCGTTCCGCCCGGAGCAGGCCGCCCGCTGGTCGCCGGAATGACGCGCAACGTGTTTTTGGGCAGTTTGTGACATTATGCAAAGTTATGATAGAATGCCAGTCATAGTTGAACGGAATGCACAATCTGGCCCATGCAAGAGGAGGATGCCATGCAGGAACAAGTGACCACTTTTTTAGAGTACCTGGAAGTCGAGCAGGGCTATTCACAAAACACCGTTTCGGCCTATCGCAATGATTTAGGCCAATTCTTGGGGTATCTACAACATCTCGATCCGGCCAGACGGCCCCGTGGGTGGGGCAATGTCACGCGTGATCATATCGTGGGTTACATGCTGGAGATGAAGGAACGGGAATACGCATCGAGCACGGTGGCGCGCAAGGTGGCCGCGGTCAAATCATTTTTCAATTTCCTTGTTGAGCAGGGACAGCTAAAAAAGAACCCGGCAAATGAGTTAGACTCCCCCAAAGTGGAAAGACACTTACCCGCCGCTATCCCCCCTGAAGAAATCGATCGCCTGCTGGCCGCACCGCAGGGCGAATCGCCCGCCACCTATCGCGACCGCGCCCTCCTGGAATCACTCTACGCCACAGGCCTTCGCGTCAGCGAACTGGTGGCGCTCGATATCGCGGACGTGGACGTCGATGCCGGAACAGTGCGCTGCATGGGTAAAGGCGCGAAACAACGCATCTTACCCGTCTACGACCGGGCCCTACAAGTGATCGACGACTACATCAACCTGGGTAGACCTGCATTGGTGAAAAACAACCTCGAAGAGCAAGCGCTCTTTCTCAATCGTCGCGGAAAACGCCTGACGCGTCAGGGCTTGTGGCTCATTATTAAACGCTATGTCGATGATCTGGGCATTCAGGACAAGGTCACGCCCCACACCCTGCGCCACTCCTTCGCCACGCACATGCTGCGGGGCGGAGCGGGGCTGCGCGAGGTCCAACAGATGCTAGGACACGCCAACATCTCGACCACGCAGGTCTACACACAGGTCTCCAACGACCACCTGCGCGAAGTCTACGACGAATCCCACCCCCGCGCCTGACCTCGCCCCTACCATCCTGTAAAACAAACCGATCATGAAAAAACAATTTTCTCGCCAAGATTACGAAAACATCGCCGCCTTCATTGCCGAACGCACGCAATATCGCCCGAAAATCGCCCTGGTTTTGGGCTCGGGATACAGCGACTTCGCTGAAGCTATCGCAGACGCCGATATCCTGCCTTACGGACAAATCCCTGGCTTTGTTCGCTCCACCGTCGTAGGGCACTCCGGCCAGCTGGTCATCGGCGCGCTCGATGGCCACGAAGTCATGATCATGCAAGGACGGGTGCACTATTACGAAGGCTTCAGCCTGGAGGAAGTGACCCTGCCCATACGGGTCATGCGCGCCTTCGGCATCGACACCCTGATCCTGAGCAACGCCGCCGGTGGGCTTAATCCCGCCTACCGACCGGGCGATCTCATGCTGATCGAAGATCAGATCAACCTGGTGGGGATGGTGGGGAACAACCCCTTGATGGGCCCCAATGATCCCGCTCTGGGCCCGCGCTTCCCCGGCATGTCCGCCCTTTACGACCGCCGTTTACGCGAGCTCGCCATCGACGTAGCGGCCAAATTGAAACAAACGCTCCACCGAGGCGTTTACATCGGTCTATCGGGACCAGCCTTTGAAACACCAGCGGAAGTGCGCTTCCTGCGCCTGATCGGCGGCGATGCCACCGGCATGAGCACCACCAACGAAGCGGTTGTCGCTCGGCACAGCGGCATGCGCGTTCTGGGATTCTCCGGTATTACCAATGTCGCTATCGATGCCATCGACAGCAAGCGAGAGACAAGTCACGAGGAAGTCCTGGAAACAGGCGCAGTCCTGGTTCCACGGCTTACGGCGATTTTACGGGGTGTTTTGGCGAGATGGGATGAAGTGTCGTAACGTGCTGAACTATACCCTGCCAGAAGGCCGCCGGAGCTAAAGTGACCGTCTTTCTTCAATTTCTCGCTGACTACGCCGCATTTATCTACGGGGCAATTGCGATCGTTGCACTCTATTTGATTCGGCGCGCGCTCATGGCCCGCCGTGAACGCACTTCGGCGATCTTTCCGCTCGAACGCGAAGTCGCTGCGGCAAGAACCTATCGCACATTCGGCATCGCCATCCTCTTGCTGGCGTTGCTACTGGCGACGTGGGCGGCGGCGAACCTGTTGCTCCCCAGCCTTCAACACATGGAGGGCGTCGTCACCCCTACACCCGACCTGCTGGTGCTGATCGACACCCCCACACCGACATCCGCGCCCCCGACCGCCACGCCGACGATAACGCCCACGACCAAGCCCCGCCCGACCCGCAAACCGCCAGTCGTCCAGTCCACACACACGCCAGTTGTGCAACCGCCGCAATGTCCCAACCCCGGCGCAGCGATCGCCAGCCCTGGCAACGGCCAAATAGCCGAGGGTGAATTATCCATCACTGGCACAGCCAGCATCGACGGCTTTCAATTCTACAAATTGGAATGGTTGGGGCCGGCTAGCCCTGACCAGTGGAACTGGTTTGCCGGTAGCGAACACCCAGTCGTCGGCTCTGTGCTGGGCGTGCTGAACACCAGTGGTTTCGCGTCTGGCGACTACACCATCCGTCTGGTTGTAGTGGACAAGACCGGCAACTATCCCACCCCCTGCACTGTGCAAATCGTTGTGCCTTGAGTCATGCCTTCCCGGTTCGTGCGTCTCGCACTGTTTTTAGCCATTTTTTTACTGGCGCCTGGCCTGGCGAAATCGAAGGCGGATGAAGTGGATACGGCGTGGCGAGCGGTGGGAGGCCCGGTGGCTTTCGTCACCCATATCGCCGCCGATCCAACGACGCCCGATTTTTTGCTTGTTTTCATCGCCCAAGGCGTCAACCGCAACAACGACCGCACCCAGGCGGCGCTCGGCCAGTTGCAGCGGGCCTGGGCCCCGTACTTCAGCACGGATGGCGGCGATCATTGGCAGCCCGCCAGCAACGATCTGGCGAATGTCGAGCCTACGGTGCTGACCATCACCGAGGGAGTGCATAACAACACGGTTTGGGTGGGGACAGGCAAGCATGGCCTATGGCGCAGCGAAAACGGCGGGCGCACCTGGCGTCCGGCCATTGTGAAGGGATTGGAAAACGAACGCGTGCTGGCGCTCACCGTAGACACCCGTAAACGCCTTCATCTGATCACGTCGGACAATAGCCGCTACCCCAACACTCATCTCTACAGCAGCAGCGACAATGGCTACAACTGGAATCGTCGCTTGCTGCAGACTTTTAGCGGCGACCCCACGACAGCCGTCCATGACTTGATCGCCGATCCCTTCGCGGCCAACCGGCTTTACGCCGTTACTTTTGGGGGGGTGCTGATTTCTGATGACGCCGGTTTCAGTTGGCGGCAATCTCCCCTGCCCTTGCCAGAATCCGCATTTATAGGCAACGAAACCGTACTCGCCGTCGATCCCACCCAGCGGGGACGCCTCTATCTGGCCATGCGCACTGTTGACTCCGATGGCAACGATGAGATCACCATCTATCGTTCGCAAGATAGCGGCCAGAGTTGGAAAATACTTCCGAGCGTATTCGAAATCCCTGGCGGCGGCAATCCCCTGGCCAGCCTGCGCCCCTTGCGGTTGCGACTCGACCCGCTCAACCGCAGACAATTGTTTTTGGTCACCAACAACGGCCTCTGGCTATCGAGCGACGCTGGCGAAAACTGGCGCATCGCCGGGAGCGCCCTGGCGGGTGTCAGCATCACCGATATCTTCAACCATCCGCACACGCGGGGTCGCTGGATAGCCATTGGCGCTGGCGGCATCTGGCGCACGGCCAATGCTGGCACGCGTTGGAGCGACATCAGCGAGGGACTGCCCCCGGCCAGCCATCTCCAGAGCATCGTCGCCCTGTCATCAACGCCCGAAGTCATTCTGGCCCTCAATGGCGGCATCATGCCGATGGTGTCGGGACATCAACCGGTGTGGCGCAGCACCAATGACGGGGCCAGTTGGATGCCGATGATGTTGGGGCTGGAGGATGTCAATCTCCTCCGTTTGATCGCACATCCCACTGACACCTCCATGGTCTTCGGTTTGTCGATCAATGGCGTGGCTCGCACAGAAAATAGCGGGCGCGCCTGGCGACACAAGGTGTTGCCGGTCACACCCCGGGATCTGGCCATCGATCCGGAGACGGATACGGTATTTCTGGCCAGTTCCAGAGGCGTGTGGCGCTCCGAAAATCATGGAGACAGTTGGCAGGAAACGATACTAACCGATCCGGCGCTGGCTGTGGTCGCAACGATTGCCGGCGATATCATCGCAATCACCGACGCCACCGATCATTGGCCCATCTGGCGCTCTGCGGATGGCGGCAGGAGCTGGCAGCAGGTTGGAGACGCTCCGGCCGGCGCCATCAATCAACTGATCGCCCACCCCGAAAACGCCGACGTGCTGGTGATGACGATTCATTGGGGCGGTTTGTACATCTCCATGAATGGCGGGCAGGCCTGGTTCCGCCGCGACAACGGCATTCCCGCGGGCGTGCGCTGGCGCGGCTCCACGCCTGAGACGCCGGGCGGCCCCAATCTCCTGGACGCGCTCATCGACCCCGACGATCCCAAAACATGGTGGGCCAGTCGTGATGGCGGCGGCATTTACCTCAGTCGTAACGGTGGTCTGACCTGGACAGATGCCAGCGACGATCTCGGCGATAATCTCGCGCCAACCCTGGCCCTCGGCCGCGAAGGCGTTCTGGCGGGGACGACCAATCTTGGCCTGCTGCAAAACGCGGCTGATGTGTCATCCCCTTCACCTCCGCTCGAAGTGGACACGCGCATCGAGATCCTCTGGCCTCACGGCTATGCTCCGGTCACTGAGGCGCAACAGGCTAACATGGGCCTGCGCGTTTACAGTTCTCGCACGCAGGAGCCTCCGCCCTGCGCCTGGACGCCGAATGTGGAAGTGTGGGTGGCGCGTGATACGGAGCCCTTGCGTCGCCTCGGTCTGGCCGAACAACGCGCGGTGGAAGGACGTCCCTTCCCGTTCTGGGAATACAACGATCTGGACGTGTCCTGGGCGAACGATTCGGACCATAAGTTGGTTTTTCTGGCGCGGGTGGCGCCTTCTCTCGCCCAAAACCACGGTAGTCCCTGGATTCACGCCGCCGACGCCCGCACTTATTTGCCCGTCCCGCCGGAACCGGTCGGGCTCACGGACGCAGCGCCCGAGGCCATCGACGCCCTGATTCGGGTGGTGTGGCCACATGACCGCGACGGCAATTTCACGACCGCCGCCCAGGCGAATTTGGTCAACATCAGCGCCCTGCTGGTGGCGCAAGACACCCTCGTCGCGCTGGCCCCTGAACACCTGCCGGAGCGAGTGTGGCTGGTGGGGGCGCTGGACAATCAGGTGGGGCGACGTCTGGCGGTGGGGGAACCGCGCACGGTGAAGAGGGGGGAGCTGACGTACACGACTTACGAATTCAACAATATCGATGTCAGTCTGGCGCGCGAATTGGCCCATCACTGGACTTTCTGGCTGGAAATACCCGACGCCAACGCCACCTCGAATGTTTGGGTGCATGGCATCGATAGCCGCACCCATGCCCCAGAACTTCTGGAGCCGATTGTCGGCTGCCAACCGTAGGTTGACCGATGCCTTCTCTTCCCGTTGTGCTAGGCGTTCTGTTCTATCTCCTGATTACCGCATTGGCTGTGATCTGGTGGCTGCGATCTGGTCGTCAGGGGCTCGATTGGGTGCTGGCGGCCGCTCCCCTGTCTTTTGGTTTGAGTTATCTGAGCAGTATTTTGTTCCGCACACCGGACTATCAGGCGGGATGCAACGGTTGGTGTCCGGGGTGGTGGGGAGCGCCTTTTCCCACCTATCTGGGCGACGGGGTGGGGTCTGTTCATTTCAATCCCGTGGGTTTCATCGCCAACGCGGCTTTGTTTTACACCACACTCCTGATCCTTGGCGCAGGCGTTGTCAGGCTGGCGAAACAACTCAACTGGTCGGAAAGACGAAGGCGCTGGCGTATTGGTTTCGTCCTGTTGGTTGTCATCCTGCCGCTGGCGCTGCTTCCCTCCCTCCTGCCGCTGCGCGAGCCCGATCTATCCGGACAGGAACAGCGATACGCCATCAACGCCAAACGCGCCTGGCGCTGGCAATTGCAATCTCGCCGCTTCAGCGATCGTCGCATGACTGTTGAAGATGTTCGCCTCCACCCTGACGGCGAACGTCAGCGGGTGTGTTTCCGCGTTTACACCTGGTTTTACCTCCCCTACGACAAGGTCTATATCGATCTGGAACCGGCGGGCGTGCGCGCCACCGGCGGCGGCGTCATCCCCCTCTCCGATTCCTGCTGGGTGCAACCCTGAGTTATAATACGACACGCCCCGTTCGCCCCCAGACAACAATTGAGCCGCGCATATGACTTCACAAAACGCACAGCCGCAAAAAAACGCCCCGAAAAACCAGAATCTCATCATCATTATCGCCTTGGTTGCGACAACCTTTTTGTGTTGCCTATTCTTGTTGTGCATTGCGACCGGCCTCCTTTTCGTCAACTATGTCGATCTGGACTCAATCGGTCAAGAGGTTGCCATTCCCACTGCCACCCCCCTGGCGCCTTTGCCCACCGCTATCGTCAGCGAAAATCCTGCACACACAGACAAACTCCTGCAGCAAGTGCGGGTCCCGAGCAACGATCCTATCGACCTGGCTTCCCGTTTGCGACCGGAACTCGGCGACGTGCCGAAGGTCGTGAACGATGTCAATCCCGACTATCAGGTGGGCGATGTCATCACTTTCTGGGTGGGCAATTCCGATACGGATGAAAACTGGGAGATCGAGGCTGAACTGCTGGTCAAGAGTGAACGCCTTTACATGTGGGGAGAGGTCGGCGCTGATGTGGATGTGGACGATCTTCGGCGCTCTGCGAATTTCTTCGATACGCAAATCTACCCGACCAATCGCGCGTTTTTTGGCAGCGAATGGTCACCCGGCATCGACAGCGATCCCAGGCTCCATGTGCTCCATGCCCGGGATCTGGGCGCCGGGGTTGCCGGTTACTTCTCCTCCGCCGACGAGGCCTCTCATCTCATCAATCCCTTCTCCAACGAAAAGGAGATGTTCTACATCAATATCGACAACACCTTTCCCGGCGAGGAATTCTACAACGGCGTCCTGGCCCATGAGTTTCAACACATGATCCACTGGCACCAGGATCTGAATGAGACCACCTGGCTCAACGAAGGCGCATCGGAGTTGGCGATGCAACTAAATGGTTTGAAGCGCTCTGACGACAGCTACAAGCCGGACGAGGAGTTCGCCGAAAACCCCGACATCCAGCTCAACACCTGGCCCGATTCCGAGGAGAGTTACGCGCATTACGGCAACGCTTATCTTTTCATGAATTACTTCCTCAGCCGTTTTGGCGAACAGGCCACGCAGGCGTTGATAGCCAACCCCGCCAATTCCGTCGAATCGGTGGACGATGTGGTTGAATCCCTGACGTCTGGGGTGAGCGGAGATGATGTATTCGCCGATTGGTTTGTCGCCAATTGGTTGGACGATCCCAGTCAGGATGACGGGCGCTGGGGCTATCCTGATTACGATCTCGCGCCCATGGCGGTGAGTGAGAGCATCCAGCGCCTGCCGGCTGATGGCGGCGGCGCGGTGCATCAATACGCGGCGGACTACATCACCATCGACGCGGAAGGGGATGTGACCATTAATTTTGAGGGGACCACCACAACGCAACTGGCCCCCACCAGCGCCTACAGCGGCGATTGGACGTGGTGGAGCCACCGCGTCGATTCGTCCGACACCCGCCTCACCTTGCCGGTCGATTTGACGGATGTGGAGGAGGCCACTCTGCGTTTTCGCACCTGGTATGATATCGAGGAGCTCTGGGATTACGCGTATGTCGAGGTGAGTGACGATGGCGGGGCCACCTGGACGTTGTTGGAGAGTGACCGCACCACGCGGGAAAACCCCAACGGCAATGCCTATGGCCCCGGCTACACAGGCGTCAGCGGCGAATCCGAGCCGGCCTGGGTGCTGGAGGAGATCGATCTGAGCGCCTACAGCGGCCGACCGGTGCAGATCCGCTTCGAGTATGTCACCGACCTCGCGGTCACCCAGCCGGGCATGTTCATCGATGATGTCGAGATCCCGGAAATCGGCTATTTCGAGGATTTCGAGGATGGCCCTGGCCAGTGGCGGACGGAAGGCTGGTTGCTGACCGATAACGTCCTCAGTCAGCGCTGGATCGTGCAGGTTATCGAGACCCGGGCGGATGGCAGCGTGCAAGTGCATCGCCTGCCCGTTGGCCCCGATGGCCGGGGCAGCCTTTCCCTGACCGATGTCAACGGTGGTGAAGATCTGGTTTTGGTCATCTCGGCCCTGGCTCCGGTCACGGTTGAGCAGGCGTCCTACCGCTACCACGTAACCTCCGATTGAAATCGTAGACTGCTGAAAAAGACGGGCGTCCGGCCGGACGTCCCTACCTCACCCGTTCGCACCCCATGCCCATCCTCTTCACCGTTGGCTTGTTGATCCTGCTGGGATTCGTGTCATACGCCACCTTCCGCACCAGCGAAATCCTGCAACAAGAGCCGCCCGAGGAGAACATCCTGCTGATCCCGGCCGAGAATGTCGTGCGCCTGGTGATGATCGCTCTGTGCATCGGTTTGGGGTTTCTCAGTCCGGCGGGGTTCACAGCGCTGGGTTGGATTCCCTCGGACCCTCTGGGCGACATCGGCATCGGCGTTGTTACGGGCGTGGGCATCTCGTTGGTGGCAACGCCGCTCACGACCTGGATCATACGCCGTCGTCCTGAATGGTATTCCGACATCGTGCTGAAGAGCATTCGCCCCCGCACACGCCGCCAATGGCCGCTGGTCATTTTGGCGTTGCTGCCGGCAGTCTTGCTCGAAGAATTACTCTTCCGTTCATTGCTGTTGGGCGGATTCTCTCCCTACGTCAATATCCTCTTTTTCGCTGTAGCCGCCTCGATCTTTTTTGGCCTGCTGCACCGGCCCCAGGGCGAGTATGGCATGGCGGCGGTGACGGTGGTGGCCCTGCTGTTGAGCGCCCTATTCTTGTGGCGCGTCAGCTTGTTGGTGGTGGTTGTTACGCATTGGGTCACCAATATCGCTCAGCTTTGGCAGGCGGAGCGTTATGAGCAAGGCGGCTCGGCGCAGGGATGACCCCAAGACTCTCGCATCAGGTGCGGCCAAACTGACGCTCCAATTGCGATGCGCTCATGTGCAGGGTGGTGGGGCGACCGTGCGGGCAGGTGCGGGGATTGTCGCAGGCTTCCAGTTGCCGCAATAGCTCGCGCTGCTCGGCCACCGAGAGCACTTGCCCCGCTTTGATGGCCAGGCGTTTGCAGATGATCTTGACTATCTCGTCCTCCATCGTTTTCCCCACCAGATCATCTCGCTCGACCAGTTGTTCGGCCACCTCCTCCAACAGGCGCTGCGGATCCTGCCTGCCCAAAACGCTGGGGACGGCGCGTAAAAGGAAGCTGCCGGCGCCAAAGGATTCGATATCGAAACCGCTTTGTTGCAGGGTGGGCAAATGCTCCGCCACCAAACCGGCCAGGCGGGAGCCCAATTCGATGGTGAGCGGCTCCAACAACTGTTGCTTGGCGATGGGATGTTCGCGGCCGGCGACCAGTTTTTCGTAGAGGATGCGTTCGTGCGCGGCGTGCTGATCGATGAGATACAGGCCGCTGGGGCCTTCCGCGATCAGATAGGCGGCGGCGATCTGGCCGACGGGACGCAAGGGCGGTAGGGCTTCTGTCGAGGGTCGGGAAACAGGCGGGGGCGCGGGAATAGAGGCCTCGCCGCCGACCAATTGCACTGCTTCGGCTGGCTCCTGACGCGTCAGATTCATGGCCAGTTGTCCGGGCGCAAGCTCCGCTTGACCGGCCTGCACCAAGATCTGTCGCCTGGCCGCCCAATCCTCCCGACCGCCCGCGCCGCGCTCCGGCTGCAACCCGGCGATGGGGGCCTGGGCGTAGAGCGTGCGGTGCACGGCTCGCTGCACGGCCCGAAAAACCAGAGAAGCCTCGCGGAAACGCACTTCCGCCTTGGTGGGATGCACGTTCACATCCACCTGCGTGGGATCCATGTCGATGAAAATCGCCGCCAACGGAAAACGTCCGCCCGGCAGCAGGGTGTGATACGCCTGGATCACGGCGAACGTGAGGTTGCGATCCTGAATCAGACGGTTGTTGACGAATAATTCGATGTAGCTGCGATTGGCGCGGTGCAGGCTGGGCTCGCTCACAAAGCCGCTGACGACGATATCCTGCGCCACCGGGTCCTGGCCAGCCTCGATCGCCAACATCTGGCGCGCGCTTTCCGGGCCATACACCTTCAGCAGCGTTTCCAGGCGGTCGCCGCTCCCCGGCGATTGAAAACTGAGCCGCCCCTCGCTCAGGTAGCTGAAACGCACGTGGGGATAGGCCAGCGCATAGCGGGTGATGATCTTGGAGATGCGGCCCGCTTCGGTGGCGTCGGTGCGCAAGAATTTGAGGCGCGCCGGCGTGTTCCAGAAAAGATGCTCCACCGTCAAACTCGTGCCGGGCGGCCCGCCGATGGCCCTGC
>DUEF01000160.1 GCA_011176555.1 Caldilineae bacterium | reverse complement strand
CGACTTCCTCGACGTCGTCTCCTGGAGGCTCAATCTCCGCTGTGGGCGCCATCTCTCTGGCCTCGGGGCGATAGGCATGCTCCCCACCCGATTCTTCAACCCGTCCTATCTTTGGCGGCGGTGAGGTCTCCGGGATCGGTTCTGCGCTCAGGGTTTCGATAGGCTCGAAATCGCCATCGATGGCGACTTCTTTCGCATTTTCTCCGGACGGTAGAGCGGCGCCCAGCGGCGTCGTTTCGCCCGATGGGGCGCTCATGCGCGGCTGCAGCACTTGCTTGTAGAGGAAATAGAGCAGCGCCAGCACCAGCATGCCGCCAAGCAGGTACAGGATGCTGCGGCCCAGATTGCTGCTTCCCCCGGTCGGAGATTGGCCTGAAGTTCGGGGCAGGGCCGTGGTCTGGGTCAGATGCAAATCCTCGGCCAGTCTGCGCAGGGGCTCCGCCGCTGCCGGATCCGTGCTTTCGAGGGCGAGAATGCGAGCATTGATCACACGTTGAAGTTCGTCATCGACATTCCAATACTGGAGCCTTCGCGCCGCGCGGATGCGGTCACCAGTCAGGGCGTAGCCTTCGGCTACCATCTGGAAATACTCGTCACGCGCTTCGTCGCGCAACTCGTTGGGATAGACTTGTGTGTACTCAATTGGAAATAGCCACCAGCCCAGTACAAACCAACCTAGCAGCAATCCCGCAATAAAAATCAGCGAATAACGTATGAGTTGCCGTGAGGGGGGTGGGGTGGGTTGCCTGAACAGGTTTTTGGCGGATTTCTTGTTGCTTTGGGCCATAACACTCGTCCTGGAGCGTGGGGGGAAAATGGCGTTTTATGTCATCACGTTAGTTTAATCGCAATAAGTCGGAACAGCCAAACGGGGCGGAAAGCAGGTGACGGCTATCGCTGTGTTCGCTAAGCTAAAAGTGATCTTAGCTACCCGACACTTTGGGATCTGTCATTCTGAACGGTTTGACGGAGCCAACATACCTCATCTCAAATACTTTGTTGACGGAGAAAACGCACAAGAGCACGTTATTTTAGTGAAGAATCTTGATGGTACAGGTAGGTGTAGACCCTTCGAAAGTGATGCAGTGGCGGTTCTTTGGCACTTTTCACTTGACAAACACAATCGCGCTTTGCGCAGCTAGCGCCACGTGTTCAGGGTAGAACGTCGACGATATGGATATGTGTTGGGCGTTTGTAGCGGGCCAGACCCGCCTTGCAGTAAGCTCGTATGTCCCGGCGAGATAACACGGCGCCTGCCCGGGGAACGACCCATATTTCGCCCGTTTCACCCATGATCGGGTGCGGAACACCGGAGCACGCGCTCTGCTCGATGTCAGGATGCTGGTCGAGATAGGCCTCCACTTCGGCGGGATAGACGTTGTAACCGCCCGAAAAGTACATCTTTTTGATCAATCCCGTCACTGTGAGATAGCCGTTTTCATCCACCCGTCCCAGGTCGCCGGTGTACAACCACCCCTCCTCGTCGATGACGCGCGCTGTCTCTTCCGGCTCCTCGAAATACCCTGTCATCACACAATCGCCCCACACGGTGATTTCCCCTTCCACACCTGCCCCGACCGGCCTTCTCTCTCCGTCCACGATGCGTAGCTCGAACTCTGGATTTATCCGCCCTGCCGCCCGTAACAGCACGGACAGGTCATCGCCGGGTTGGTTGTGCGTCACCATGCCCGCCGCCTCGGTCAGACCGTAGACATGATGGGCGATGGGGGTGATGGCGGCAATGCTTCGCATCGCCTCGTCTGGCGTGGGCGCGCCCGATACAATGGTCATGCGCACGGATGAGAGGTCATAATCGTTGAAATTCGGCAGCGAGAACTCCATGATCCACATGGCCGGCACCTGCCCGAAAATCGTCACTCGCTCGCGCTGCACCGCCGCCAACGTCCGTTCCGGGTGGAAACGCTCCAGCATCACCAGCGTCACGCCCGACATTAGTGCGCCGACGGTGAGTAGGGTGGCCCCGCTGACGTGATTCATGGGCAGATGGAGGATGACCCGATCGTCTGGACGCCAACCCAGGTTGCGGTTTTGGGCGGCGATATTGGCGATGATGTTCTTGTGGCTGAGCACAGCGCCCTTGGGCATGCCTGTGACGCCGCCAGTGAACACCATCAGGGCGCCGTCGTCTTCTTCCAGCGTTTGCGCGCGCTCGGCCAGCGCCCGGGCCCGACCGGGGTTCTGGTTCTCCGCCAACTGCTCGAATCTCCACCAGCCGTCCGGGACCGGCTCGCCGATAGCGATGCAATGCCTGACGCCAGGCATCGTCTCGAAACAGGATTGCAATTGCTCAGCCACCGGCATCTGGCGCAGCACCACCATCAGCGCCGGTTTGGCGATCTCCGCCTGCTTCCTGATTTCTCGTGCGGTGAAGTTGACATTGAAGCCCACCAGCATCGCCCCCACACGCGCCGCCGCCAGGTAGGTGACGATGTATTCGGGCCGCGTGGTGCAGAGAATGCCGATGCGGTCGCCCCGCTGCACGCCCATCTCCAAAAACGCTCCCGCCAGATTCTCAACCCGTCGCTGCACCTCGCCCCAGGCGATGCGCTCATCGCCATAAATGATCGCCTCCTTGTCGGGGAAGCGCGCGGCGGTGTGGGTCAGGACCTGGCTGAGATGGCGGGGGCTCATGTTGTGTTTAACGGTGTTCAGGGAGCTGGCGTGATGTTCCATTCAAAACCTTCAATCCGGATCTCCATACTCTGTCCCGGCCAGTAGAGATGCGTAAAGTAGCTGCCGCCGCGCAAGGTCGAGGGGTTGCGGCCGCGGGTGACGATGATGTGGTCGGGCGCAGCATGGGCGAAATAGGCATCTCGCGTGAGCGCTGAGCGCCCCAGGGTCGGGTCCAGGAGCGTCCAACCCGCGCCGGGCAGATAGACTTCCACCCAGGCGTGCTCGCGGCGGGCCAGCGCTTCTTCCTGCCCGCCGTTGTGGTAAAGCCCCTCCAGGTAGCGCGCCGGAATGCCCGCCGCCCGGCTGAGGGCGATGAGCAGCGAGGCGTACTCGGTGCAGTCGGCCCCCATCTCGCCCAGCGCCGCTTGCGCCCCCCAACTGGCCCCGTTGTAGCTGTACAACAGGTTGTCGCCGATGTAGTCGTAAAAAGCGCGCACGATCTCGCAGTCATTGGCCTTTCCCTCCGCCAGTTGCGAAGCAAGTTCGATGATTTGGGGATTGTTGGCCTCGATGTGCAGGTCGGGGTCAGTGAAGAAGTCGGGGAGCGCACCCTCGCACGGGGCCAGATCGAAAGTGACGTCGTTCACTCGCACCTTGGTCTGGATCTCGACCGGGATGCTGGTTCCGGCCGCCATGCCCGCGAAATCGAATTCGGCATATTGGTTGCCGTACTCGTCGGTGACGAGGGTGTAGTCGTCCGGTGAGATCGTGCGGGATAAGACCTCCTGGTAAGGCGGTTGATCCTGAATGAGCGCCACCCACAGGTTGTGTTTCGAGGGTTCGCCCGGCCCCCTGTTCACTACGGTCATCCTCTCCACGACCTCGTACACTTTACTCTTCTCGACCCCCTTGGCGGCGGACGGAAGCAGTGTTGCCTCACCCTGATTTCGGGGGGAGGTTGGAGGCAGGTCAGCGCATCCCGCCAGCAAGGCGAGCGCCGAAACGAGCGCGACCAGTGCGAACAATCGGTGCCACATGGCGCAATACTAACACATTTTGGATGATTCGGTAGTTTGCGCACTGAGGGCGAGTGTGGCAAGGTGATCGCACCACTTTCAAGGAGCAATTACATGCGCATCACCGTGCTGGGCGCTGGCTTGGTTGGCAGCGCTATCATCAAAGATCTGGCAAGCGATAAGGATTTCGCTATCACCGCAATTGACATAAAGAGGCAGGCGTTGGACAAGCTCAAGCGCGAAGCGCCGATCGAAGTCATGGAAGCGAACCTCGGGCAAGAGGGTGTGATCTCTGGCCTGGTGGCGGACGCCGACCTCGTCGTCTGTGCGGTGCCTGGCTTCATGGGCTTCGATACGCTCAGGGAAGTGATCGCTGCGGGCAAGGATGTGGTGGACATCTCCTTCTTCGCCGAAGACCCTTTTCGTCTGGATGAATTGGCCAAAAGCCGGGGCGTGACCGCCGTGGTCGATTGTGGTGTGGCTCCGGGGCTCTCCAATATCCTCCTGGGCCATGCTGGCAGTCTGTTGGATTGCACCGAACGCTTTACGTGCTATGTTGGCGGCCTGCCCAAAGTGCGGCAATGGCCCTTCGAGTACAAAGCGGTTTTTTCGCCGGTGGATGTGCTGGAGGAATACACTCGCCCCGCCCGCCTGATTGAACACGGCCAGGAGGTGGTGCGCCCGGCCCTTTCAGGCGTGGAATTGCTCGATTTCCCCGGCATCGGCACGCTGGAGGCGTTCAACACCGACGGCCTACGCACCCTTCGCCAGACCATGGACATCCCTTTCATGGCGGAGAAGACGTTGCGCTATCCCGGTCACGCCCGGCTGATGCGGGTCTTCCGTGACAGCGGCTTTTTTGATACAGAGCCGGTGGAAGTGGGTGGGCAGTCGATCCGGCCTCTCGATCTCACATCCCGCCTGTTGTTCGACCAGTGGAAGCTGGCGGATGGCGAGGAAGATCTGACGGTGATGCAGGTGACGGTGGTGGGGGAACAGGCGGGCGGCCGGGTGCAGATCACCTACGACCTATTCGACACCTACGATCCTGTTTCCCGCACGACCTCCATGGCCCGCACGACCGGTTACACTTGCGCCATCGTGGCGCGGCAGGTGGCGAGTGGTTTGTTCGCGCGGAAGGGGATTTGTCCACCGGAGTACGTGGGTCGCGACGCCGCCTGTTTTGCCGATTTG
>DUEF01000016.1:7200-16218 GCA_011176555.1 Caldilineae bacterium | reverse complement strand
CGCATCCCGGCCGGAGCCCGGCTGGGCATCCTCAGCCAAAGCCCCAACAGCTCCTGGTTGCAGGTGCAGTATCAATCAGATCCGGATGCTGAGGCGCTGACAGGATGGATGCGCGTAGCTGACCTGGCCATATTCGCCGATCTGGAAAATCTATCCGCAAGCGCTACACCGGCGGAGGCTGGCGAGACAACGCCATCCGGGCTGGGCGCGGCGACGGTCACGGCCAATCGGCTCAATGTGCGCGCCGGGCCAGGCGTCGATCAGCAGATCGTGTCGACACTCAGCCGCGGGGACCAAATCCAACTGCTCGGACGCAGTGAGAATAGTGCATGGCTACAAGTGCAATTGGCGTACGACGAAAATGGCTGGGTCGCGGCCCGCTGGCTGGACCCCACCATCGATATCGAATCCCTCCCCGTGACCGGCGAGGCCACGACGGCTGTGCCTCGCCCGACCACAGCGCGTGGCAAGATCGTGTTCCAGACCCGAAACGGAGGAGACATTTACATCATCAACGCCGATGGCTCCGGCTTGCGGCGCCTGACCCACGGCTTCGACCCAGCCTTGAGTCCGGACGGCAAACAAGTCGCCTTTACCCGTTTCGGCAATCAGCAAGGATTATGGGTGATCAACGTGGATGGCAGCGGTGAGAGACACCTGTTCGGAACGAATCGCCCGCGTTCGCCCACTTGGTCGCCTGACGGACGGCGCATTGTCTTTGAGCGAAATATTGACAGTCACCAATGTCGTCAAACGCCGATTGGCTGTTACACAGATGAACGAATCCGGGAAGCGTGGGAAGGGAACGACTGCTGGACCTATCCCTTTGGCACCTACTGTATCGATGATTTTGCGCTTATCACAGTAGCTACCAACGGCCTGCTCAGCTATGATCTGGGAGATGGTTCTGTACGAGATCTTCCAGAGTCGCGTAGCGCATATGCTCCGCACTATCACCCGGTCAATCAAGAGATCCTTTTCTCAAATCGAGATGGCCTCGCCACCACTAGCGCGGTAGGAGACACTCCCCCGACCCAACGAATCCAATCGACCGAACTCAGCCCGGGCGTTTATAGTCCGGACGGCCAGTTTATCTACACCAGTCGTCGCTCCGGCGATCACTGGGATATCTGGCGATACCGAGCCGACGGCAGCGAACCGATCGCTTTGACGGCCCCCCCTGGCATACGCGATGCCCCCATCCACAACGTCTCCCCCACGATCAGCCCAGACGGCCGCTCTATTTTGTTCCTGACCAACCGTAGAGGCAAATGGGAGTTATGGATCATGAATCGTGATGGTGCGAATCCCCGACCCTTTGCGCCTCAAGCATTGGCCAATATCGACTTCCAATATGACTTTGCTCGGGAGCGCGTGGCCGACTGGGGCTCTTGAACTCCTCTTATGTCAAAACAACACACACCATCCGCTTACGGCGGCAAGGGATGGTCACCGCGACTCACTTCGCTGCAAGATGAAATCGGGCGCTTGTGGCACGCGTGCGGGATAGATAGCGAATGGTCGCCGCTGAAGGCGGTTTTATTGCATCGTCCAGGCGAGGAGTTGGACGATCTGGCATCGCCTGAAGCCGTGTACATGCTGGAGCCTTTGGATACAACGTCGGTCCGCGGCCAACATGATGGCATTGCCCGGACGCTGCGAGAGCATGGCGTAACAGTTGATTACGTCAACCCCGCGCGCACACCGCCCCCGAACCTGCTTTTTGTCGCTGACCTGATGTTCATGACGCCGGAAGGGGCCATTGTAGGTCGGCCTGCATCCACCGTGCGGGCGGGAGAAGAATGTCATGTGGCGCGGCGTCTGGCGGATTTGGGCATACCAATCTTGAAAACGGTGCGGGGAAACGGCGTATTTGAAGGCGCCGACGCCGCCTGGCTGGATGAACGCACCGTCCTGTTGGCCACCGGCTTGCGCACGAACCAAGAAGGAGCGGATCAAGTAGCGAGCGTTTTGGCGGAATTGGGCGTCGATGTGATTCAGGTCGGGCTTCCTTATGGATCGATGCACCTGATGGGTGAATTGCGCTTTGCCGACCGTGATCTTGCTATCGCTCGGCCCGGCTGGACGCCATTCGCCGCGGTGCAGGCCCTGCGCGAACACGGCTACACCGTGCTCTTCACACCGGATGAGGAGGAGGTGACACGAGGAATGGCGCTCAACTTCATCACACTGGGCCCGCGTAAAATCCTGATGTCGGCCGACAACCCCATAACACAGGCCTTTTATGAAGCGGCGGGCATTACTTGCGTTGTCGCCGAAACGGACGAGATCGGGAAAGCCGCGGGCGGGATCGGTTGTATGACCGGGATTGTGGAGCGGGCATTGGTGGGAACGTCCTGAAAAAGCGCGTCATTCCGACAGGTGCAGCGCGGAGAAATCCCCGGGATGACGCGAGCATCATTCACGCTAAAACATAGACGATCCCGCCAATCACGGCATAGAGGATGCTAATGGCGATCAAGGCGAACTTGATGCTGGCGCACCAGCGCGCAATTCCGGGCCACGGCTTGACCACCGGCCCCTTGAGCAAACGCCATAGCGAATAGTTCTCGATGCCATCCAGCACGGCCGCCAGCCAGACGCCCCAGGCCATCAGGCCGCCCCAACCAGCCAGAAACCATCCCGCCGTCGCGTAAACATCGGCGCTCCACAAACAAGCCAGAGCGATCGTCGTAGCGTACAACAGCATAAACAGATAATCGAGACCAAGTCCTAATGCGGTGTAAAGACGAGCCCGCTCATCCCAACTCTCGAGCATGGCGCGCGCTTTTTCCACACTACCCGCCAACTCAAAGGAGACGATGCCGTTCGGGGCCGCGGACGTGCGCAAAGGGCGATCCAGGAACTGAAAAGCAACCATGACGATGAACGTTGCGAGCAATAAGGGCCAGAATAGGGGAAATGGAAGTAAAATGACGGGATGCCACATCGTACGCCTCCTTGTTCGTACACCATGATGGTGTGGTTTTCAAGAATCTGTGCATCATTGTATACTCTCTCCCGAGCAAGAGACAAGCAAAGATACGCAATGACGTTGCGCCAGGCATCCATGCGTTCACTGCGCCATTTCCCTCACCCAGGCTATGTCCACTACATCACACTATCCCGGCCAAATCGGCAATGCTGAAACCGTTCAGCAGTTGCAAAACGCGGGCGTCATCGGTCAAATCGATGGCGACTTTCCTTCTGACGAGATCTTGGAGATTGGAGATGCGCTTTTGGCGTCACCCATTTTCGCGATTGCGGTCGTCCATGCCAATTCGCAGACGTTGAAGGCCATTGCCGCTTTGCGAGAACGGGGGGGCGAGCACATGCTGGTGGGGGCCAGCAACATCTGCACAACGCTGGATGTGAGTATGGTGGCGGATGCCGGCGCACAGTTCATTGTGTCGCCTTACTTCGATTACGCAGCCTCCACCCGCGCCCAAGTCCTGGCGATCCCTTATTTACCCGGCATTTTTGTCCGGGATGAGGCCGAAGAAGCGCTTGCCGCCGGACGCGCTCTTCAACATCTGTTTCCAGTCGACATTTTGGGGCCATCCCACATCGTGGAGCTGCGTACGGCGCTGCCTGACTGCAAATTCATTCCCAGCAGCGGCGTCCATTTGCATAACATCACCGCCCACGCACAGGCCGGCGCCGCTGCGGTGATTGTGGATTGCGGCCCGGAGCCAGGCGCGCCCTGGACTCAGGCGGAAATCATTACATACGTGCGCTCATTGCGGCGCGTTTGGGAACAGGCGAAGGCGCTAGAGTAACAACTCCGGGGCGACACCAAATCTACGAACTCGCTAGCCGATAGTGCGCCAAGCCCCGTTCCAGGTCAGCGATGAGGTCTTCGACATCTTCCAGACCGATAGACAGACGGTAGCAATCATCGTTCAAGCCAAGGCGTTGGTGTTGGGCGGCGATGGCCGGCGTACGGGCGAGAAGGGGGATGATCAGGCTTTCGTAACCGCCCCAACTGACGCCGATAGAGAACAAGCGTAACTGATCGACAAAACGATGACGCTGGTTGGAGCCAGCAGGGGGGTGGAGTTCCACAGCAAATAGGCTGGACCAGCCCGACATTTGCTTTTTTGCCAGGTGATGGCGGGGGAAATCAGGCAGGCCGGGATGCAGAACGCGGCGCACTTTGGGGTGCGCTTGCAGCCAGCGCGCGACAATCAGTCCATTTTCCTGCAATTGCGCCATACGCACAGGCAGTGTGCGCAGCCCGCGCTGCACCAAAAAAGCCTCGGCGGGCCCCAACGTCGCGCCCAACAAAATCGCCACCTGTCTCACCCGTTGGAGCAGCACCCCACCTTCGGTGCTCCCCCCGACTGTGATCAAGCCCGCCACCACATCGGAGTGCCCGGCGATGTATTTGGTGCCGGAATGAACGACGACATCGACGCCGAGGCGATGCGGCTGCTGGTGGAGTGGCGTCGCCCAGCTATTGTCGGCGATGGTCACGGCGCCGTGCCAGCGCGCCTGTTTGCTGAGTCGAGCCAGATCCTGAATCTGAAAAGAATGGCTGCCGGGCGATTCGAGATAAACCAGGCGGGTGTTTGGACGCAACAGGTCGGAGAGATCATCCAGGTCGGGATGATAGTAAGTGGTTTCGACGCCCAAACCCGCCATCACTGCTTCCAGAAATTCACGGGTGGGGCCGTAACAGCTATCCACGACCAGGGCGTGGTCGCCTGTTTGCACCGCCGCCAGGATTGCGGCGGTGATCGCCCCCATGCCCGAGGCCGTGGCGATGCAGCCTTCAGCGCCTTCCAGCATAGCGATCTTTTGCTCGAGCGCCTGGATGGTGGGATTGCTTTCCCGCGTGTAGGTGTGGTGGGGGCTGGCTGCGGTTTTCCTGTCGAGGAACGCACGCATGGAAGGAAAGGTGAACAGGGAGGTGTGGAAAATGGGCGGATTGACCGCGCCCTGCTGGGCGGTGCGATCATCGCCCTCGTGGAGAATACGGCTGGATGTTTTCATGGCGTCACGGTGGTATTTGATGGTCTGGCCGATTTTGCTTATACTTGGCGTTCAACATCTTGACTTAACTGCCGGGTTTCCTATGCTCTGAACCCGACCATATTGTCAATCCAATCTATCTCACAGGAAAAAACAACGTTATGACTAAACAAGTGACTGTCGTCTGGGACAAAGAAAGAGATTTTATCGCTATTGACCGAGATGGCGAAGGCATGGTGGGGATCACCGGCCCCAACCCCGAAGGAAAATCCATGGGAGCAAGTCATCTTCTATTGGCCGCGTTGGGCGGCTGCATGGGCACAACCATCATCGCGGTGATGCTCAAACGTCGCAAACAGGTGGAAGCCTTCGAGGTGGATGTGATCGGCGAACATATTCCGGACTGGCCCAAGACCTTCACCAGCGTCCATCTGATCTATCGCATCAAGAGCGTCGACATCGACGAAAAACTCATGGAGCGAGCCGTGTGGCTGGCCGAGGAGCGCTACTGCACCGTCTCTTCGACGCTGWGTCTACCCCAGACGCATAAGATCGAGATCATCCCTGCATGAAACGTTCGGGTCCACGATCATCGTGACTGGTGGTTGTGAACCTGGATCAATACTGCGCCAGACTGCCTTTCTCCTGAGCTTTGCGGTAAGCGAGATGAATAGCGCCGATGCCAAGCGGCAGCAAAACGATGGCGAAGCCCGCCAGGATGGCTAGCGTGGGCAAGATCTGATCGATTGTCGCACTCTGCAGCAGCGCTGACCTCAGTCCGGCCAGCGCGTAGGTTTGGGGGAGCGCAAGAGAAAGGCTCTGAAGCGGTGGGGGTAAGATCTCGGGTGGGAAATAGACGCCGGCCACCAGCGCCGTGGTGGCTTCCACAATCCAGGCCACTGCATTCCCCCGTTTGTAGAGCAAGATGATAGCCGCGCCCATGAAACCCAATCCGCTGATGGCCAGAGAAGCGAGCAAAGCGATGAGAACCGCCGCCACCACATTGGCTCCGGCCAAAGATGCGCCCAGCAAGACGCCAAGCAGCAGATAGATGACGGTCTCCAGAGAGGCGTACAGCGTGGGCCAAAGATTCGCCCCGGTGATCAGCAAGGGCATCGAGACGGGTAGGATCGCTTGCGCTTCCAGCGTGCCAGTGCGTTGCGCCTCGCCGACTGCACCGGCGTACCCGGTGAGGCTGAGAGAGAACAAGCGCTGAAAAGCCAGGCCGATGAGCACGTAGTCGAAATAGCGGCCACCGGCGTTCTCCAGCAAGGGATTGGCCGCCATGCCCATGAGTTTGCTGATGAAAAAGAAAACAGCCACCTGAAAAACCGTACTCAGTAAGCGCAACAGGAACGCCAGGCGATAACTGAGCGCGATAGAGAAATCACGCCGAAACGTGGCGAAAAGCAGGCGCGGAATCGAGGTTTTCAAGCCATCAGTGGGCATGAACGGCCTCTCTTCCCACTAATGCTTCATAGATCTGGGCGAGATTGTCCGCGGCGGAGTCAGTGACGGGAAGGTTGTTGCTACGCAAAAGCTCATCGGGAGCGCCATCCGCACATAGGCGTCCCTGCCGCAAGATCAGGACGCGTTGACAGAAGGGAGCGACCGCGCCCAGGCGATGGGTGGAGAGCATGACGCTGGCCCCGGGCGTCTCCGCCAGATAGCGCCGGAGCAGGGTGAGGAAATCGGTGGCGGCGGTGGGGTCAAGACTGCGGGTGGGTTCATCGAGTAAGAGAATGGGCGGACGATGCAACAGCGCCCGGGCGAGAGCCAGACGGCCGCGCTGGCCGCTGGAAAGTTGCCCCACAGGTTTGCCCGCCAGTTCGGTCAGTTCCAACAGTTCCAGGAGTTCATTGATCCGCCTGACATCATCTCCGGGGCGCAATCCATAACCGCTGGCGAAAAACTGGAGATTCTGGCGGGCGTTGAGTCGCCAGAAAAAACTGCGATCCGGTTCGGACACCATGCCAATGCGCCGCCGCACAGCAATGCTCTCGCGCAGAGGAAGCCCCGCCAGCCACGCCTCCCCCCCGGTGGGCTGCACCAAAGTCGCCAAAATTTTGAATAACGTGGTCTTTCCGGCGCCGTTGGGGCCAAGCACAACCACGATCTCGCCGGTTTGAATGCGCAGGGATAGCGGGTGCAGCGCTTGCAGAGGCGGCTGTCCGGGATAAGTCTTGTACAAGTCCTCGGTGAGGATGGCGGCTGACATGGTGGGWGCAAGTTACTGGATGCGAGCGACTGGCCTATCGATGGCCGCCCGCACCTCACGAACAAGGCCGAGAAAAGCGGGGTCGGTCAGAAGATCGTCGGTGCGAGGATGGGGGAGAGAGATAGGGATATCGCGCTTGACCGCGCCGGGGCGCCGGGAAAGAACCAGCACTCGGTTCGAGAGAAAGACGGCCTCGTTGATGTCGTGGGTGACCATGAAGATGGTCTGGTGTTTGAGCTGCTGGATGCGGAGTAGTTCGCGATTAAGATGTTCGCGCGTGATGGCGTCCAGCGCACCGAACGGTTCGTCCAGGAGCAGAATTTCGGGATCGTGCGCCAGGGTGCGGGCGATGGCGGCCCGTTGCTGCATCCCCCCCGACAGTTGATGAGGATAATGGTCGGCGAAACCCTTCAATCCCACCAATTCGATGAATTCGTTGGCGGTAGGATAGCGGACGGTTCTCGACTCTCCCGCCAATTCCAGGGGCAGAACGACGTTRTCCAGCACTGTGCGCCAGGGCATCAGATTGATATTCTGGAAAACGATGCCAACGCGCGGGCTGGGACCAGTGACGGCTTCGCCGTCCAATTCGATTTCGCCGCTGGTGGGCTGCAGCAGTCCTGCGATCAGGCGCAGCAGGGTGGATTTGCCGCCGCCGCTGGGCCCGACCATGCACACGAACTCCCTCCGTTCGATCTGGAAAGAGATGTCGTTGAGCGCGTGCAAAGGATCAGCCGGATCTCCGTATGTTTTGGTGACATGTCGGAGTTCCAGTAACGGCGTCATTGCACGCCCGCATCCTCGACAAATTGGTTGGTCCAGATGCCCTCGGTGTCGACCAGTTTATCCACCAGGCCCGAATCGTACATAAATTCAGCGGTGGCGGGCCAGATGGCGGAATCGGTCTGGCCCARCGCTCGTTCCACCGCTGGCGTCCAGTAGGGCAACGAAGCGTCGAAAATAGCGCGGTTGATTTCTCGYTCCTGCGCGGCCTCGGGCACAGCTTGCAAACTGATCTCGAAGGCTTCGTCCGGGTTGTCCAGGGTAAAACGAATGCCCCGCAGCATCGCCCGCACCATGCCTGCCACCAACTGCGGTTGTTCCGCAATGACCGTYTCGTTGGTGACCAGACCGTTGGCGGGGAGCTTGATGTAATCGTCGATCACGATCACATCGACCTCCTCTCCCGCGAGTTGGAATTGCACAGGGCCATTGGCGGCGTAGTCGTTGGCCGCGTCGACAATGCCCTCGCGCACCGCGGATGCCTGCGTAAAGCCGATGCTTTCCAATTGCACCTGGTCTTCGGGGATGCCGGTGGCGTACACCAGGCCTTTCCAGGCGATGTAGCTGGCCCCGAACAGGCCGGGAATCCCCACCTTTTTACCGATCAAGTCCTCCGGCGTCTTGATGCCCGCCTCGACCGGCGCGAAAATGACGACCGGGAATTTCTGATACCAGGTCGCAACGTAGGTGACCGGCAGCCCCTGGGCCCGTCCCAGAATCACCTGCTCGCCGCTGGCGATGATGAATTGGCGTTCGTTTGTGCCCAATAGCTTGAGAAAGTCGGTCTCGAAGCCGTGCTCCARTTCCACTTCGATGTTTTCGTCGGCGAAATAGCCCTGGTCGATGGCGACGTAAAAAGGAGCAAACTGCACGTTGGGGATGTAGCCCAGCCCCAGTTGCACCTGGACGGGTTCAGACGAAGCGGCGGGCTCGGCGACCGGCGGTGGGGGCGGCGCACAGGCGGTGAACAGGAGGATGGCAATGAACAGGACGCTGAAGAGGAGTTTTGTCTTCATGGGATTGKTTTGCGGAATGGTTGGNNT
>DUEF01000016.1:0-7195 GCA_011176555.1 Caldilineae bacterium | reverse complement strand
TTGGGGATTGAGTATTAGGTATTGGGGACTCGCGTGGTGGAATATCCAATACCCAATATCCAGTACCCAGTATCCAATATCACAGTTGGCATCGCAAATTTCGTTGCCTAAATCAGTCCGTCGTCCGTTTCCAGGCCAGAAAGTGGTATTCCAACAGGCTAACCAGGCCGTACAAGCCCAGGGCGATGATCACGAGGGTGAAAAGAGCGACGAAAAGTAGCGGGGTGTCGAGCAGACCGCGCGAGAGGTTGATGAGAAAGCCAAGCCCGCGATTGGCGCCGACGAATTCGCCGATGACCGCGCCGATCACGGCCAGGGTGACGCCGACCTTGAGGCCGCCAAAGATCATCGGCAGCGCCGACGGAATCTCCAGTTTGGTGAAGATCTGCCAGGCGGAAGCTTGCAACGACCGCATCAGCGCCAGAAGCTCCGGTTCGACAGAGCGCAAACCGACGATGGTGTTGACCAGCGCCGGGAAGAAGAGCGTGAGGGCGGCGACCAAAATCGTCCGAGCCTCGCCATTCGCTATCCAAATGACCAGCAGGGGGGCCAGGGCGATGACGGGAAAAGATTGCAACGCCACGATGTAGGGGGACAGCAGCCGGTCGAGGGTGGGCGATTTGGCCAAAAAATAACCCAACACGAGAGCCACGCTCAAGCCCAGCGTCAATCCGCCCAGGATCTCAGCCACCGTGGCCGCGGCGTGCCGCCAAAGGCTGCCGTCAGCCGCCATCACCAGGAATTTCGCCCACACATCGGCCGGCCGGGGCAAGATAAAGGTGGGATAGTCCTGCCAGCGCACCAGCCCCTCCCAGGCCAGCAGAAAAAGGATCATCATCACGACCGCGAGCAGGATGCGACCAGCCAGGAACCAGTTGCGTGTGGCCTGGTCAGTTCGCAAAACGCCGGCATCGATCGAAAACGCGGGCGGTTGTTCGCGGGCTGACGAGTCTGTAGAGAAAGCCGTTTGCTCTGTCATGGAAAAATGATGTAAGAAAAAGAAAAAGCGACCAGGTCGTGCCTGCTCGCCGCCAATTGGCGCAAAACGGTCACGACCTTCTTTCATCCGGACTTTACCGTCGGCTCCGGATTCTCACCGGATCTGCTGTCACCTGATCAGCACGATTCATTCAATGAGTCCTCGCGCTATTCAGGCCGCTCGCGGGCTTATCTGATATTTCAGATTCACCGCCGGTCGGGAATTGCGGCGGCTCCGTAGTTTGTCCGGAATCGCCACTCACCCTACCCTGAAGGTCTTGGGTTTACAGTTGTGGTTGTGTCGTCGATTATACCAGAGCGTTGTTTTAGTAGGGAAATGGACATACTTCGGTGCTTTGCCCTGTCGCTAAACGCTACAAGTTTGATCGTGTCTCAAGCCTGAGCTATGATAGGTGCATCATGACGACTTGCTACGCCTATGATCCCATCGAACAACAACATACCTGGCCCGGCCATCCCGAGCACAAGGGCCGCCTGAGTAGCACCATGCGTCTGCTGCGGGAGGATGGCATTCTCGACCGCTTGCAGGCGGTCCCGGTTACTGCCATTTCTTCGGAGCGACTGCAACAGGTGCATCCCACCAGCTATGTGGACGAAGTGCGGCGCATCGCAGAGCGAGGCGGCGGCCATCTCGATGCCGACACTTACGTCGCCTCCGGCTCCTACGACGCGGCCCTGGCCTCGGCCGGTGCGCTCGTCAACCTCACCGAGACGGTGATGCGCGGGGAAGCGACAAATGGCATGTCGTTGATGCGGCCACCCGGACACCACGCCCTGGCCGATCGCGGCATGGGCTTCTGCCTGTTCGCCAACATCGCCATCGCCGCCAAGACGGCGCTAGCGGAATTCGGCGCGGGGCGAGTGCTGATCGTTGACTGGGACGTACACCACGGCAACGGCACCGAAGACATTTTTTACGAAGACGCCAACGTCGCCTTCTTCTCCACCCACCAGTATCCTTTTTATCCGGGCACCGGCGCCAGCACATCCACCGGCTGGGGCCCAGGTCGAGGCCTGACGCTGAACGTTCCCTTCCCGGCCGGCGTGGGAGATGCGGGCTACGCCCGCGCCTTCGACGAACTCCTGGCTCCCTTCGCCCGCCGTTTTCAACCCGACCTGATCTTGGTCTCGGCTGGCTACGACGCGCACTGGCGGGATCCGCTGGCCCTCGAACAGCTAACCTTGACCGGCTATGCGTCTCTGGCTCACCGCGTACGCCTGCTGGCTGATGAATTGTGTCAGGGACGAATGGTTGTGACGCTGGAGGGCGGATACGATCTCGACGTGCTAGCGCATGGCATTCTCAACACCTTGCGCATCCTGGAAGACCCTCACGCTCCCATCTCCGATCCTTTTGGCCCCGCTCCCGCGCCCAGCCGCAACATCGACGAACTTTTGAACGAACTGCGCGATTTACACGACCTTAACCGTACGAGCGTCCGGCCGGATACTTCTACCTGACCCTTTCCCTCTCCCGGGTACGGGCGTCCGGCTGGATGCCCCTACATCATCGCTATGTCACCAAAACGCACTTCCGGCATTCTCCTGCACCCCACCTCCCTGCCTGGCCCTTTCGGCATCGGCGACCTCGGCAAACACGCCTATCACTTTGTCGATTGGCTACATGACGCCAAACAGCAACTCTGGCAAGTGCTGCCGCTCGGCCCCACCGGCTATGGCGACTCACCGTACCAATGTTTTTCCGCCTTCGCCGGCAACCCCCTGCTGCTCGATTTGGAAGATCTGGTGAAACGCGGCTATCTCACGCCCGACGATCTCGCCGTACCGATCTTCTCTCGTGAACGCGTGGACTTCGGCCCGGTCATCACCTGGAAGATGAGCGTTCTAGAGCGGGCGTTTCAGCGTTTCCAAAAAAACGACGCCAGCGCCTCCTTCCAGGCTTTCGTCACCGAGCAGCAGTGGTGGCTGGCAGATTACGGACTCTTCATGGCGCTGAAAGGCGAACATGGCGGCCATCCCTGGCCCGAATGGGAGCCAGCTCTGCGCGACCGCGCTGCTGGAGCGCTTGCCGCCGCGCGGGAGCAGTTGAAGGGTCGGATTCAGTTCCACTACTTCCTGCAATGGCTCTTCTTCGAGCAATGGCTGACGCTGAAATCATACGCCAACCGAAAACGCATCCGCATCATCGGCGACATCCCCATCTACGTCGCCATGGACAGCGCCGACGCCTGGAGCCAGCGAGAATCGTTTTACTTTGACGAACAGGGCCACCCCACCGTCATTGCCGGCGTCCCCCCCGACTATTTCTCCCCGACCGGCCAGCTCTGGGGAAATCCCCTTTACAACTGGGAACGCATGGCGGCAGATGGCTATGCCTGGTGGATCGAACGATTCCGCGCCAACCTGCATCTTTACGACCTCGTCCGCCTCGATCACTTCCGCGGTTTTTACAATTATTGGGAAGTGCCCGGAGACGCAGAAACCGCCATCAACGGGCGCTGGGTTGATGGCCCCCGCGAACACTTTTTCGATACGGTGATCTCGGCGCTGGGCGAACTGCCGCTCATCGCCGAGGACCTGGGCGAGCCTGATCCCGGCGTCTATGAACTGCGCGATCACTACCAATTCCCCGGTATGAAGGTGCTGCAATTCGCCTGGGGCAGCGACGGAGCAGACCCCTTCCTTCCCCAGAATTACGACAAAAACTGCATCGTCTACACCGGCACCCACGATAACGACACCACGCAGGGTTGGTACCGAACCGCGCCCGAAAAAGAACGCGATTACTTGCGCCGTTACCTTCGGGTCGATGGAACTGACATCGCCTGGGACCTGATCCGCCTGGCCATGATGTCATGCGCCAACATGGCGGTTGTTCCCTTGCAGGACTGCATGAATTTGGGTTCTGAGGCCCGTATGAACACGCCAGCCGTCGCCAGTGGCAACTGGACATGGCGTTTCTTACCACATCAACTCAGCGATAGCATCAAGGCGGGGTTGGTCGAGATGGCTGAGCTATATGGGCGGGCGTATGTCGCCTCAGCGGAGCGGCCAACTTCGGCACATGCCGTTTAGCAAGAAATCAGTGAGGAAACACAAACAGCCTCCGACTGGAAGCTGTTTGTGTGGCGAGAGGAAAGAGAAGGCGTCAGGCGACGCGATACACGCGGATAACGCCTCGTGAACGGATAAACTCAATCTCGTATCCAAGTCGGTCTGCAGCTCGTTTCAGGCGATTCTTAACTGTTTGGCGATTATCATCTTCGTTGGGCTTTACAGATAAGCCTTCGCCTACTTCGAGTCCTTCCAACTGTTTCATGTAGTTTTCGAGAATGCGTTCTCGTTGAGACTTGCCACGTCCTCGACGTTTTGCGTCTAGAAGGTCATCCACTTCGTCTTTACTCATTTTTTCAAAGTTGGGCATTCGGCACCTCCACGGTAGTAAATGAAAACAACAATAAAGTGAAGGGCAGGATTTAATGTGGGGGAACCACAACTATTATGACAGTTATTGGTGAATTTGTCAATACCCAATTTTATGATATTTTAGTAAATGTTTGATTTGTCGTCGATTATCGTATATTTTTGAGACTTGAATGACAAAAATTTAAGTTCTTTTGGATCTCAGGGGCATACGACATGAATATCGTGTTACAGGCCGTATCGCGACATTCATGTCGCTCTGACCATCTGAATTCCGGTTGAGCCAAAGTTGTTTTTTGCTCTGCGCTATTTGTACACTGCCACGGCGTTCTCCGATTCGGGGAGTTACGTATTTTCCATGAGCCTGATAGACTGGTAAAATTGGCTGGTGGAGCATCCATTTTCTTTCTCTGTAAAAATTTCATTCCCCTTATTTCTATGTCACACCCCCGTACTGTCATTGGCTTGACAGGCAACATTGGCACAGGCAAAAGCACCGTACTCGAAATACTGCGTCAACTTGGCGCGCGCACCATCGACGCAGATCAAATCGCGCACCAGGTCATCGAACCTGGAGGACGGGCCTATGATGACGTTGTGGCCACCTTCGGTGGAGAGATCCTTGCCGAGGACGGCAGCATCGACCGGGCGAAACTCGGCCAGATCGTGTTCAACGACCCTGATCGGCTTCAAGTGCTGGAACGAATCGTCCATCCTGTCGTGTTCGAACAAATCAACTCAGAATTGACCGCAGCAACCGAAGCCGTCATCGTGATCGAAGCCATCAAACTCCTCGAAGCCGGAATGGCGATCACCTTGTGTGACCAAGTATGGGTTGTGACGACAGACGAGGAGCAACAGGTCCAACGCCTGATGGAAACCCGGAACATGAACAGAGAGGAGGCCGAGGCCCGTATGAGGTCGCAAAGCCCGCAAGCCTTCAAAATTAGCCAGGCGGACGTGGTGCTGGACAACAATGGCAGTCTCGGCGAACTGGCGGCCCAGGTGAAAAAAGCCTGGGATGATCTTGAACTACAACCCAAATTGGTCTAGGATGGTAGCATGACGACACTAAAACGGTTGTGGGAGCAACATCCCCAACTTTCTTCTTTCGCGATTCTGGCGCTTGGCATGTTGCTGATTCTCTACTTCTCGGCTCGACATGTCGGTTTTGACCTCATACAGTGGTTGGTGCTGGCCGCGGCGACAATCGCGTTGGCTGCACTGTCCATTTGGATCATCGGTTGGGAGACCGACGATGACCTGGAGCAGAAGTAGCAGACTCCGCATAGAACAGCCCGCGTCTTTCAGCGTCTTGAAATGAGAGATGCGCACCCACTTTACACCTCGGTTCGGAGATGTATCGAGGAAAGCACCCTTCGATACGCGACCTGTGGTCGCCACTCAGGATGCTAACTCCGAACCGACGTTACTTTTTGATTGAGAGATGAACGACTGAATGAGCACTAAACGCGACTATTACGACATTCTCGATATTCAGAGAAACGCTTCCCCTGAAGACGTCAAACAGGCCTACCGTCGTCTGGTCAAACAATTCCATCCCGACATATACAAAGGCCAGGACGCCAACGAACGCATCAAAGAGATAAACGAAGCTTACGAGGTTCTCAGCAACCCCGAAAAGCGTGCGACCTACGACCGTTTTGGCCATGCTGGCGTGCAAGGGGCCGCCGGTGCGCCGGGCGCGGGTTTCCCCGACATCGGCGACATCTTCGAGGAGTTCTTCGGCGCCGGATTTGGTTTTCGCCGCGGCCCGCAGCGCGGCCCCATCCGCGGAGCCGATCTACGCTACAATCTCACCATCGAATTCGAAGAGGCAGTGTTGGGCGTCGAAAAGGATATTAACGTCACCCGCCGCGAAACCTGCCCACGCTGTGAAGGCACGGGCGCTGAGCCGGGAACCTCGCCCATTCGCTGCCCCACCTGCAACGGCAGCGGCGAAGTGCGGCAACGCCAACAGACGATCCTCGGCACCTTTGTCAATGTGACCACCTGCCCCCGCTGCCAGGGCGAAGGCGAAATCATCACAACACCCTGCAAGGAATGCCACGGTCAGCGCTCGGTCGACACCACGCGTCGTCTGCGTGTGAAGATCCCGCCCGGCGTCGATAACGGCACCCGCATCCGTCTGCCCGGTGAAGGCGAATCGGGATTGCGCGGCGGCCCTTCTGGCAACCTTTACGTGTTCATTTCCGTCAAACCGCATAAGATTTTCCGTCGCAGCGAGGATGACATTCTGCTGGAATTACCCATCAACATCGCTCAGGCCGTGTTAGGCGCAGAAGTGGAAGCCCCGACTTTGGATGGCCCCAAACTGCTCAAGATCCCGCCCGGCACACAACCAGGCAAGGTGATGCGCTTGCGCGGACTCGGCGTTCCCCGCCTGCGGCGCAGCGGCCGCGGCGATATGCTGGTCACCATCAATGTGCAAATTCCGTCGAAACTCACCGAAGAACAGCGAGAATTGTTCGAACAACTAGACGACTCGCTGGGGCCTGCCACGCTGGACAAGAACGCAGAAGGCGGCTTTTTCGACCGCATGAAGGAAGCGCTGGGACTATAAGTGCGGAATGACGGATATCCTCGAACTGTCGATCACGGTTTCCACCGCCGATCCTGAACATGCGCTTGTTCAGAAGGTGGTCGCACTGTTCGATCCGTACGTGCAGAACGGCGCTGTTGTGGAGGTCAGCGGCTTCGGCCCGTACGGAGAATCAGACCGGGCGCAGGTCGCGGTGCGCGGCTACCTGCCGGCTTCGCCGGAGAACGCCATTGCCGTGCAGACGCTGCG
>DUEF01000159.1 GCA_011176555.1 Caldilineae bacterium | reverse complement strand
GCGCCGCCTGGCCGACGCGGACTGGGCCGAAGCCTGGAAATCGCACTACCACCCGATCCGCATCGGCGAACGCCTGCTGATTTCGCCCTCCTGGTCGGAGCCAGAAACAAAGCCCGGAGACAAAATCATCTGGTTGGATCCAGGCATGGCGTTCGGAACAGGGACCCATCCCTCCACCCAACTCATTCTCCTGCTACTCGAACGCCATCTGCGCCCGGGCACGAAGGCGCTCGATGTGGGCGTGGGCTCCGGCATTCTGGCTATCGCCGCCCTCAAATTGGGGGCCGCATCCGTCTACGCCACCGACATCGACGCCGACGCCATCGCCACCGCCCGGAAAAACGCCGAGATCAACCAAGTGGCCGCTCACCTGACCCTGACCGTTGGCTCTGTCCCGGAGTCTGGAACTTACCCCCTCATCTGCGTCAACATCCTGGCCGACGTCCTGGCCGAACTGCTGCTCCGGCAGGGATTGGCGGATCGGCTGGCGCGGGACGGCGTCATGCTCCTGTCGGGCATCATCGCCCCGCGGCGACATCTGGTCGATCTGGCCCTGGCCGCGCGCTCGCTGGAAGTCATCGACACCGTGCAGGATGGCGATTGGCTGGCGCTGGCCGTTCGGCATCGCTGATCATGCACCGTTTCTTTGTGTCTCCCACCGCTGTACGGGGCAATCAGGTTCACTTTTCCCCCGACCAGGCGCGGCAACTGCGCAGCGTGCTGCGGATGCGCGAGGGCGATCAGGTGTTGGCGCTCGATGGTCAGGGGCTGAGCTACCGGGTCGAGCTGGTGCACCTGGGCAAGAAAAGCGCCCTGGGCCGGATTACGGAGACGACGCCCGCGACCGGAGAGCCGGCCGGCGATCTGATTCTCTGCCAGGCCATCTCGCGCAGCGAGCGTTTCGAGTGGGTGCTGCAAAAAGCCGTGGAATTGGGCGTGACCGTGTTCCGCCCCTTGCTCACCCGCCGCACCGTCCGCCGCGCGCCCGGCGACGCCAAATGGCGGCGCTGGCAGCGTATCATCCAGGAAGCGGCGGAACAGAGCGGCCGCGGGCGTTTGCCGGTGCTGGAAGAGCCCCTGTCCTTCGCCGACGCTATCGCCTCGGCCCGGGGCCTGGCGCTGCTGCCCACCGTCCTCGCCCGCGAGCCTGCCAGACAGGCCCTGGACGCCGCCTCCTGGCCGGTGACGCTCTTCGTCGGCCCCGAGGGCGGATTCGATCCCCAAGAAGTCGAGCTGGCCCGTGCATTCGGCGTCCGACCGGTATCGCTGGGCCCGCGCATCTTGCGCACCGAGACCGCGGCCATCGCCCTGATCACGCTGACGATGAGCGCACTGGGCGAACTGGATGGCGTCGGCCCCCGCGCCACGTAACCTTTCTTCACTTCGACGCGTCCAATACCCGTGACATCAAACATCCCAAGTAAGGCATGGAGTTTTTCAACATGAGTGTAGAGAACGTAATCATTATTGGCAGTGGCCCCGCCGGTTTTACGGCAGGCCTGTATACTTCCCGAGCCCAACTCAATCCTCTGCTGATTACCGGCAATGAGATCGGCGGGCAGGTCGCCCTCACAAACGAGATCGAAAACTATCCCGGTTTCCCCGACGGCGTCACTGGTGGCGAATTGGTCGAGCGGTTCCAGAAGCAGGCTGAGCGTTTTGGAACCCGCATCGAGTACGACTATGTTTCGGAGGTCGATTTCTCCGAACACCCCTTCACCATCCGCACGCAATTCGGCAGCGAATACAAAACCAAAAGCGTTATCATCTCCACTGGCGCCACCCCTCGCAAGCTGCAAATCCCCGGGGAAGAGGAGTTGACTGGTCGCGGCGTGAGCTATTGCGGAACCTGTGACGGCTTTTTCTTCCGCGGCAAAGAAGTGGTCGTGATCGGCGGCGGCGACAGCGCTATCGAAGAAGGTATCTTCCTCACCCGCTTCGCCACCAAGGTCACGGTGATCCATCGTCGCGATGAATTGCGCGCCAGCAAGATATTGCAAAAGCGTGCGTTTGAAAACGAAAAGATGGCGTTCATCTGGGACACCATCCCCCTTTCCATCAATGCGGGCGAGAACGGCGCGGTGAATTCGGTGACGCTCAAGAATGTTAAAACGGACGAGGTTTCCGACTTCCCCACGGACGGCGTCTTCATTTTCATCGGCCACGCCCCCAATGGCCAGATATTCGATGGCCAACTCGACATGGTGGATGGCTATGTCGTCACTGACAAGTACATGCACACCAGCATTCCAGGCGTCTTCGCCGCAGGCGAAATCCAGGATAATCGTTTCCGGCAGGTTGCGAGCAGCGTCGGCCAGGGCACGCAAGCGGCGATGGAAGCCGAAAAGTTCTTGTTGGAACTGGAAGACAGAACCTACGAGGATGTCGCCGCCGAATTGTCGGGGGCATAACCGGCTCCTCAACGACGGATTGCATCTCAAGACGCTTCGGTCAAACATGAAGCGTCTTTTTTTGTCCCCGGTCTCTGCACGTTTCCAGCGCAGGTCTGGTATAATCGATTGCGATCACGTTTGCCCGACAAAAACACTGATTTCGACCCCTTGCTTATGCCGTACATCGTCGTACACAACCAACGCATCCATTACAGCGAACATCGCGCCGCCGTCGGGCCAGAGCGTATGCCCCTGGTGTTGGTGCATGGCGCCGGTGGCACGCTCTACCACTGGCCGCCCGGATTGCGCCGTCTGGCCCAGCACGATGTTTTCGCCATCGACCTGCCCGGGCATGGACGTTCGGCGGGGCCAGGACGCGAGGACATCGGCGACTACGCTGATTTTTTGCAAGACTGGGCCGAGGCGCTGGGCTTGCCGCCCTTCGTATTGGCCGGGCATTCGATGGGCGGCGGCATCGCTTTGACCTTCGCCCTGCGCTATCCTCAGCGACTGCGCGGCCTGGCGCTTGTCGCCACCGGCGCGCGGCTACGCGTTCACCCCGATATCTTGCAGGGCATTCGACTCGACAAGGAGGGCGTGGGCGAGCAATTAGTGGATTGGGTGCACGGCCACCGCGCCAGCCCGGCCCAACGCCGTCAATATTTGCGGCATTTCATGGCCACCGACACCGATGTGATGTACGGCGACTGGTTGGCGTGTGATCGCTTCGACGTGATGCAGCAATTGGCGGACATCCATCTCCCCGCCCTGATCATCGCCGGCAGTCAGGATCGCATGACGCCGGTGAAATACGCCGCCTTTATGGCCGACTCGCTGCCCGACGCCGATCTCACCGTTATCGAAGGGGCCGGGCACATGATCATGCTGGAACAGCCAGAACTGGTGGTGGGAGCCATAACAGGGTTCTTGGAACGGTTGCAGAGGACGGGGGATGAAAGGGGCGCTCCGGACAAAAGATAACAGCACCAAAATCTTTCTGTCAGGATACTGCAAGGTTTTGAACTTGTAAGAGATAGGACACTCCTCTAAAATATAGTTATAGTGACTATTTCGGGCAGCGAATGCTGCGATTGGCGACTTTATTCGGGCAAAGGACAATGATGTCCGAGCGTCAAATCATATCGTTATCCAAGAGAGGAAAATCAATGCCAACCACCAACCAAAAGCATCCCGGACCTGGCCAGATCGATGATGCAGATATGCGCAACAAACTCATGCGTTTGAACTGGCTACAACACCGTCGCTTCGCCCAGGAAATCGCCGACCTTAAATTGACCGTCCCACAATTTTTCACGTTGAGCACGCTGGAAAGCTTTGGCGGAAAAGCCAGCATGGGAGAACTGGCGCGATCTACCTATCAGGTGTCCGCCACCATGACGGGAATCATCGATCGCCTTGTACGCGATGGCCTGGTGGAAAGACGACGCGCCGAGACAGACCGTCGTTCTGTCGTCGTCGTCATTACGCCAGCAGGACAGAAGCTAGTCGATCAGGCGTGGTCACGAGCGCTGGGTTCGTTAGATACGGTTCTCAACGAGATGAATTCTCAAGAGATGGCCTCTTCCTATCGCTTTGTCGATGCCCTTGTCAATACGCTTGAAAATTGATTCCGGGGTGGCGGTTCCGGTTTGATTGATGACTGTGTAGACCAGAAAACCGATACGCCAGTAAACCGGAGCGACACTTCCGGGGTCTATCGGTTCACTGATCTCCCGATCCAACGCTTTTCAGATACCGCTCCAACAATATCTTAGCCTTACGGGCCGCTCTGCCACGATGGCTAAGATCATTTTTTTCTGCCGGGTCGAGTTGGGCGTAGGTTCGTCCGTATTTGGGGATGTAGAAGACGGGATCATAGCCAAAGCCGCCCTCTCCCTGCGGCGACTCGGTGATCACACCGCTGCTGGCGCCACTGGCCGTCCAGGTTTGGCCATCTGGCGTAGCCAGCGCCACCACGCAACGGAAAACCGCGGTGCGGCGTTCGTAGGGGACACCTTGCAAACGCCGGAGCAAAATCTGCGTGCGTTCGGCATCGGTGGCGTCGGGGCCGGCATGACGCGCCGAAGCGATGCCCGGCCAACCGCCGAGCGCGTCCACTTCCAGCCCGCTATCATCGGCCCACGTTAAAAGGCCGCTCACTCGAGCATAAGTCAAGGCTTTGATCAGGGCGTTATCTTCGAACGAAATCCCTGTTTCTTCAACATCCAGCGTAATACCCTCCGCCTCCAGCCAGGTGATCTCCACCGGCAAATCGGCTAAGAGTGTGCGATACTCCTCCACTTTGCCCGGATTTCGGGTGGCTACCAGCAGTTTTATCGTCATGATGAATAGAAGAATGAATGGTCGATTGCGGGTCGTAGGTGGCAAGCGCCAAGTGCCACCTAATCATACTTTACAACGAGCGCTTGTAAAAATGCACCCTTCGCCTAAACCGGCCCCGAGAATTGGTCTCTGACCCGCATCAGCATATAATTCAGGATGGAAACCGCCATCGCTCTTACAGCGTGATCGCTATGTCTCGCAATCCCCACACCTTACGCGTCTTTAGCGGCGAGGCCAACCCCGAACTGGCGAAAGAGATCGCCCATCGTCTCCGCCGGCCATTGGGGCGCACCACCACCCGCTACCTGCCCGATTCCGAAATCCATGTGACCATCGATGAGTTGGTGCGGGGTGACGATGTTTTCATCATCCAGCCCTGCCCGGAGCCGGTGAATGATAACCTCATGGAGCTGTTGCTTTATATCGACGCCTTTCGTCGCGCTTCAGCCCACGCCATCAACGTCGTCATCCCCTACTTTCCCTACGCTCGTCAAGAGCGCATGGCGCGCGGTCGGGAGGCCATCAGCGCTCGGGTCGTCGCAACGATGCTGGAGACCATGGGGGCCACTCGCGTGATCTACATGGACATCCACGCCGAGGCCACCCAGGGATTCTTCACAATTCCCGTCGATCCTCTCTCGGCCATGATGGTCTTTGCCGAATACATCCAAAACGCCTCTTTTGTCGATCCGGTGGTCGTGGCGCCGGATCTCGGACGGGGCAAGTTGGGCGGTCGCTTTGCCCGTCTGCTCGATATGGACTTGGTGCTGATGCACAAACGTCGCACCAGCTTCAGCGAGGTCGAGACCATGGCCATTGTCGGCGATATCGAGGGTAAAACGCCCATCGTTTTCGATGATGTCATTGCCGGTGGTAGCGTCCTGTCGCAGGTGGAAGCGTTGGTGGCTGCCGGCGCCCGGCCCGAAGTCTGTCTGGCCATCACCCATCCGGTGCTGTTGCCCTCGGCCCTCGAGCAATTGGACGCCCCCTACATCAAACGCCTGGTGGTGACCAACACCATCCCCATTCCCGAAACCAAACGACATCCCAAACTTGAAGTGCTCTCGGTGGCGCCCGTGCTTGCTGACGCCATCGCCCGCATTCACGGCGGCGAATCCATGGGGCCGCTACTCAAGCATTTGGGTTGAGGAGAATAAACATGTTACGACGCGAACGCCGTCCCGAACCTGATCGTATCGAACTGACCATTGGCCCCAATGTGACCCTGCAAGGCGAAATCCGCTGCGAGGGCTCAGTCCGCAT
>DUEF01000158.1 GCA_011176555.1 Caldilineae bacterium | reverse complement strand
CGTGGCCGTTGGCGTGTGCGTCGGTGTATCAATGGGGGTTGGCGTGTTAGTTGGCGTATCCGTGGGCGTGGCCGTTGGCGTGTGCGTCGGTGTATCGGTGGGGGTTGGCGTGTTGGTTGGCGTATCCGTGGGCGTGGCCGTTGGCGTGTGCGTCGGTGTTGGCGTCGGAGGCTCAGGGTAATGCAGTTCCACTTTCCACACATCACCATTCTCCGTCCACTGGCCGTCCGGGATTTCTGTCGCCAGGAAACCGTTGATGGTGAATGTGATGTCGTAGGGCGGCGTCAACCCGGCGCTGCGGTCGCAGACGAGCAGGCCGTATTCTCCTTCAGTGATGACTGTGTATTCCCCGCATAGTCCCACCGCATCGTAGGCTTTGATGACAGCGCCCACGGGCAGGGGGTTGCCACCCAGGGTGGATTCGGTGCCGTAGAAGTTGACCCATTCTGGTGGCGGGGGTTCGGTTGTGGAGGTGGGCGTAGCGGTGGGCCCGCCGGTGCTGTTCAATTCCACCTGATGGACATCGCCGTGCGCGGTCCATTGTCCGTCCGGGTTTTCGGTGGCGGCAATGCCGTTGACGGTGAAGGTGATGTCGTAGGGTGGGGTGAGGCCGTCGCGGCGATAGCAGGCGAGGAGGCCGTATTGCCCCACGGTGTCCACGGTGTAGCTGCCGCATTCGCCGATGCTGTCATGGGCCGCTACGATCGCTCCAACGGGAAGAAGTCCGCCGTCGAGGTACGACGCCAAGCCGTAAAAATTCACCCACTCGGGTGGGCCTGAACTTGGTGTGGGTGTGGGTGTGTGGGTGGGCGTCGAGGTGGCAGTCGGCGTGATGGTGGGGGTGTCTGTCGCCGTGGCCGACGGATTTGGCGTCGGCGTGTCGGTGGCTGTGGGCGTGGTTGTGGGCGTATCGGTTGGCGTAGCGGTGGGGCCACCGTTGCCGGCGGCGAGTTCCACTTTGTGTAAATCGCCATGCGCTGTCCACTCGCCATCCGGCGTTTCACTGGCTGGTAGGCCGTTTATCGTGAAAGTGACATCGTAAGGCGGCGTCAGATTGAAATTGCGTTCACAGGCAAGCAGCCCATATTGTCCAACGATGCTAACAATAGAGCTGCCGCAGAGCCCCTCGCTGTCCCAGGCTTCTACAACGGACCCGACGGGCAGGGCTGCCCCTGAAAGGGTCGATGAATCACCATAAAAGTTCACCCATTCAGGCGATTGCGCTTCGGCGAAAAAGTCGACCAAGCCTGGTAGCGTAAAGACGCCCACCGCCAAGATGAGCAAGATGATAAGGATTCGACGTGTCATAAAACAACTCCTTGTTACGCATCCCATTGTCGGGAGCGATCATAGTCCTTTGTATAGCCAAGTACGGGTCTGTTCCGAATTCGCAACTTGGCTGACTCAGGCGAGAACGCTGGGAGCGAACCGACATTGTTCTGTTGGTCGCTCCCAGCGCAGTTTCTTGGGGCGTCTAGCGAGTTAAAACGGGCAGGTAGACGGTGTCTTCGGTGGGGATGAAGTTGATCTCGTAACGAGCGTGGTTGGTTGTCCACACCGGTTGATCAGGTCCGAATCCGAAGGCCGCCTGGCCGTTGATGGTAACGGTGAGCAATTCGCCAGCTCGGGCGCCGTCAATCTCAGCGGTGGTGGGATCATCGCCGTAGATCGGCATCAGACCGTATTGACCATCGACCGTGACGGTGACTTCGCCGACCAGCAGACCATCAGGCGTGTAGGCCTGCAACACATCCCCCGCCTTTACTTCTGAAGCCAGGCCATAGAAGTCCACCCAGCGGTTGGTCGGGGTGACGCCCGACGCCGTAACGGCGGGGGGCTGGCCGGCTGCCAAGAGGGAGGATTCGGGATAACGCAGCGTGCCGGGTTCAGACATTTGGATCCAGTAAGCGTATCCGGGCTCCATCACATGCAGAGTATTGATGGAGTCGGGCAGGTCGGGATAGAAACTGAGAGCGCCGTTGTCGTAGCTGAGCACGGCGGTGTAGTAATCCTCCAGACTTGCCATGGCATCGCGCACCGGTGTGGGGTTGACGCCCAGGTAAGGCATCAGGTTCCAGTCCTGGCAGAGGTACAGCGGCGTGTCTACATCCAGACGCCAACCGTAGGTTGTCAGCGTGTTGGCAGCGTACATCTTCAGCCAATAACCGAAGTAGCCGGTGATCTCATTCAAGGTGCTAAATGTAGGCAGGCTTGGGTAGTAACTCAGGCCGCCAGCATTGCAGTCCCAGCCCAGGGCTGTGTCTACATCTGCGATGACGGGATCGAGCACGGCAGCGATGGCCGGATCGGCGGGCAGCAGCGGGGTGCTGTACATGTTCCATTCCTGATCCAGGTCTCGGGAGGCGGTGTCCAGCGTCTGCTCAAAGCTGTTCACATACAGGTCATCGTCTTGTCCGGGGGTGTAGGTGTACTGCACCCGGTTGAGATCGAGATTGGCGGGAGGAGGAGCGATGATCGTGGGATCACCGCTCTGGCAGGAGTAGTGATAGGTTTGCGCCTCCTCCACCGTCCAGCTACTGGTGAGCAGGTAGAGTTCGCCGCGAGGCAGGCTCACTGCGGTGTAGTGGTCGGGGCGGGTGGCGTAGGGGAAGTCGATCCATTCGTCACCGCCATCATCCATCGGAGATCGGATTTCCCGCAATTCTCCTGTAAAGCGCGGCTCCATGTCCTCGGCCAGAATGCTGATCTCGACCGGCGGTCTGCCCAGGAGGTCTTCCGGGTCAGCGCCGTGGCAGTTGCTGTCGAAATCGGGAATCGTTAGCGGATCACCATCTGTGGCAGCATCGTAATCATCCTGATACCGATCAGGCGTCAAGGGCACGATGTCCTGGGCCACGGTGTGGTCCATGTTGAAGGGAGGCATCACGTAAGCGATGTTGTTGTCGCCGTTGGGGCTCAGGAAGTAGCCTTGCAGCACCTGGGTGTCCTGCTGGTTGACGAAGGATTCTTCTTTGGGCAGGGGCGTGCGCAGGGTCAGATACTTGAAGCCGCTATCGGGCACATGGAGGGCGACGACGTTGTATTCGTGTCCGTCCACGAAGAAGCGCTTGAGATACCAGGGATCGCCGGGCGTTAAGTCGTGGCCGCCAGCGCCGTTGTCGATGGCGCTGTGGCTGGCGCCCAGGGCCCGCCCCACGCTGATGGTGACGGTTTCGTTGAAGGTGTTGACGCCGGACACGTACGCGAACCAGGGGCCGTCGACGCTGCCAAGATTGCCGGCGGCGGGCGTGAGCACCCGCACATTCAGCTTATCGCGGCCGGTGATGGCCATCTGGCCCTGGTAGAGGGTGACTGAGGCCACTTCATCCGGTTGCAGGCTGTAGTCGCCGCCGCTGGGATGCATGCCGCCGCCGGTGTCCCAGACCTGAAGCTGGACGGAGGCGTTGTAGTTGACGTTCTCGAGGGTGACGAGATGATCCAGGAACTGGATGCTGTCGCCAAGGCCGAGGACTTTGTTTTCCACCGCCAGGACGACGAGTTCTGTGCCGTTGAGGGCTGTGAGGTCAGCGTCCAGGGTGTTGAGGGCGCCGTTACCGTCGAAGTCGGCGCTGATGCTGGTGACCGCATTCAGGGTGGCCTCGCTATGCACGCTGACGATGTCGTTGTCGCCATCGAAATTGGCGTCGTAGGAGGTGAGGCCATAGCCGAAGCTGGGTAATTGAGCGCCCGGCAGGCCGTAGGGGGCGCTGGTCTCCGGTTTGGGCAACTCGTTCGCTCCGGTAGCCATGGGGAAGACGATGTTGGTGTTGCCCGCAGGGCCATGCATGGGCAGATCGTTGGTGTCGAGCAGCATGGTGGTGTACTCGAACATGAGGGCCGGGAACTCGTAGGCGTCGATGGGTGGCTGTCCCGGCGTCCCCGTCCGGATCTTGTCCAGATGCTGGGGTTCGTACCACATGCGCATGAACACTTTCTCGCGGGCGTCGGCGTTATTGGAAGAGATGGCGCCGTAGAGAGATGCCAGGTCCTCGCCGCTGTTGTGGAATGCGTTCATGTAGGCGGGGTCGAAGGAGAGCGAGTCGGCGGGTGGAGCTTGCGTGTGTTTGGGGTTGAAAGGCGCCCAGGGGTCGGTGTAGGGGAATGTTTCCACTGGATAGGGGGAGAGGCGGTCAGCGATGACGGTGTCGTCGCCGGGGCCCATGCCGTCATGGCCGAATACGCGTAGTTGTTCGGAGTTTTTGAGGAAGAGGCCGCCGACTGCCTGGTCATACCAGAAGTTCACTCGCTCATTCTCGGCGATGGTGTACCAATCCAGGTTGTTGGCGGCAGCCTGAGCGGCCAGCAAATCTTGGAGCTCTGTGTCGGTGATGTTGGTGCGGAAATGGCCGGTGAATTGAATCAGGTCGGGCTGAGCGCCTGTGCGGTCGGCGTGAGCGTCGGGGAAGACGAATTCGGTGAAGCGATAGGGGAGCGTCCAGTTGCGGGAAACGTACCAGAATTCGTCGAGGATGTCGGTCTGAATGCGCTCCTCTCCGTACAGTTCCTTATATTCGTTGAGCAGGGTGAGATTCTCCTCTTCACGCACATAGAAGTGGAGCATCTCCACGGGATCGCCGTACACCACGCCCATGGGGTCTCCGGCGCGGTAAGCGCGGTAGGGGAAGGGGCCGTTTCGCTGCAAGATGGGAGCCAGCGGGCCGTAGGCTTCGCCCATGCGTTCGGGAGCCCACAGAGAACTGGGAGGATCGGGCGGGAGTTGCAAGTTGTCTCGCACGTCGTGCAGGGCCCAGTGTTCGTAGTTGAAGGGCGGTAACATGCTGATCCAGTCCTCGAAACCGTAATCTTGCAGTCGCACCGAGTGCAGTTCGATCAGAACAGGATCCTTGGGCACGGGCGTGCGCAGGGTGATGAAGCCGAAATCGGTGTTTCCCTGCGTGCCGATGGCGACGACGTCGTATTGGTGGCCGTCCACGTAGAAACGCTTCAGGAACCAGGGGTCGCCGGCGCTTGTGTCGATGGTGTTGGCCGCGGAAAGCATGGCGCTATGGCTGGAGCCCAGCGCCCGCCCTACTCGCAGTTCCGCCCGGCCATCTTGCGTGTCCACCGAGGTGACCTGCACGAACCAGGGGCCGGAGGGGACGCCGGTGTTGGGCGAAACGGTGCCGGGGAAGTGTCGTCCGTAGAGATAGAGGCCGCCGGCCGTGATGGTCTGCGTGCCCATGGAGTAAGGCGTGAGGCCGCCGGTGTACCACACTTCCAGCGTGGCTCCCGTGTTGGTCACGCCCTTGAGGATGACCATGTGATCCAGGAATTGCAGGGCCTGGCCGATCTCGCGGTTCTTCGGCTCCAGGCTCAGCACCACCAGTTCATCCCCGCTGAGGGGAGCGCCGTCAACGTCCAGAGCGTCGATGGTCCCATCGCCGTCGAAGTCGGTGGCGAGGCCCGTCTTGCCCTGCAGCGTAGCTTCGCTGTCCACCCGCACGATGTCGGGGACGCCGTCGAAATCGCCATCGAGGCTGGTGAGGCCGTAGCCGTAGGGGTCCTGCGAGACCTGGCTGTCGGCGACGAACAGATCGCCGCCGCGCATGCCCACCGGGAAGACGAAACTGGTGCCGCCGGCTGCGCCATACGCGGGGGGAGGTTCGTTGGCGGCGAAATCGTTCTGCACCAACTGGTAGGTGTATTCCTGCATGATGGCGGGGCCTGTGACATCGATTGTGGGCGTCACAATGCCGTTGGCATCCAGGTCGAGATAGAGGTTGACTGGTTCATACCATTCTCGCAGCCATACTTTCTCGGCCCCATTGCCGCCGCTCACGAAGATCCGCTGGTACAGGCCATGTTCCCGCAGCTCGTCGGCGGATTCCAGCTCGCTGAGCCAGGCGGGATCCCAGGTGACGAAATCCTTGACCGGGGCTTGCGGGCCGCGCGGGTCGGTGATGGAGACGAGATCGGTGTATGGCGCATCTTCGGGAATGATAGTATTCTCTGGATCTGTAACATTGATGTCGCCTGCTCCCTCGTTGTCATGCCCATACACCCTCAGGGTGTTGTGGGTTTGCGTTGCTGTTTGTGCTGGTGCGCCAGGTTCCGCCGAGACTAATATGGCTCCCAGGGAGAGAATAAGCGCAAATAAAAGCAACACTGTTAGCATTCGAAAAATGCTTGTGCGTTCAAACCTCATGATGGTCCTCCTATTGACCAGAATAATGATGAACTGGTTCTACATTGAACGATTGTCACTTGGCGTTGCCATCCCACAATTCCTGTGCCAGACAGACGCAGCATGATCGTTTGTCTGGGGGGAATTCACAGGCGACAATGCGGTGCAGGCAGCCCCTCAATGAGTAAGTTTAGCAGGAAATGTTTTTTTTATCAAATAGGGTCTTTGGCGGGAAAACACCATGCGCGCGGACTCCTTGCACCTGAATAGGATGACGAATGAGATCGGAAAAAGTAACGCATGGCGCGAAAGTTACATGAGCGCCGTGCGAGTGTGGTTCGATGGATTGTCATTCTGAGCGAAGCCGAAGGTGATCTTGTCGTTGGCAAGCAGAGATTCTTTGCTCCGTTCAGAATGGACATTTGCCTTATTTCCGACTTGACTGGGTACTAGCGCGGGCCGAGCAGGACTACTTTTTCCAATGGGGATCTGATGGCGTTGCCCTGTGAATCAACCAGAACGCGCTGATCCAACTCCAGTGCAGTGGCGTCGAGGGGGGAGCCAAGAACGCGGAATGTGACGTTTGCGAGGGCAATTTGTCCCTCAGCGCCTTCGATGGAGACAAGGTTCAGGCGTAGGACGCCATCAGAACGCTGGCAGAGAGCGAGATCGAAGATCTGGTTGGGATCAGCCATGCAGGCGATAGGCCGTAATCTGGCGGGATCGAAATGCAGGGCCAGGCTGGCGGCGCCGAGGTTGGCGTCGTCCAGATTGGCGACGATGGGCACGGTGATGATCTGTCCCGGCCAGCTGGCGTCGATCCGCACTTCGCTCCTGGCTCTGCCATCGTTCCGCAGCCAGGTTTGGGCGGCGATGGCGGAGGGGCAGAACGTGTTGGAGATGCCGACATCGCATTGCAGGATGAAGAGTGCATCCACCGAGTCGCAGACGCCATCGCCGCTGACATCGCAATTGGCCAGATAGAGCGTGTCTGTCGGTGGCGGGCATTGGTCGCTGCCTGCGCGCAGGCCCACGTCGTATTGCAGGATGAACAGGCCATCGATCGAGTCCACGGCCAGGGCGATGTTGACGGCTTCGTAAATGCGGATTTCGTCCTCGACGAGGCAGGCGTTG